>SYDV01000367.1 GCA_005801395.1 Planctomycetia bacterium
CAACGACATCCTGTACGGCGATCGCCATGGATTGCGCCACTGATTGGGCAACCATATTGTTCCCCTGTTGCGTCGGGGCACCTGGGGAAACTGTTCCTCCCGAATTACCAGGAGAGGTTCCGGTAACCATGGAATTGATTTGGCCTACCGCCACTTGCATGAGTTCATTATTCGTGTCTGGGGGACTCATTGTTAATTCTCGCTCTTCGTTGATCGTTTATTTACCAGAAAATATTCGTCATCTAACTATTCGTCGTCAAATAATTCATGAATCCGCTGTCAGGATATTATGCTTTTACCGTCGACATAATTCGTTGGCAGGCCATAGCGACGATGACTGTTTCCACTTGTTTTGCCGCATACTGTGTTGAACCGGCATTGTGCATAATTAAGGCCAACGAGTGTGCTAATGACTCATAGGTAACCGCCTGTGACTCGGCTCGCGCTTGCCCTACCACTGCCAATGAGGTGAGTTTAACCGCGTCCTTTATTTTCCCATTTACGGTTACATCTTCTGCTGGCTCCGGCGTATCTGGCATGTCGTTTATCCTTGGTGATATGGTTGTACGCATTCCCTCAGTGAGGTGCGCTGATGAAACTAGATCGTTAAATTACCGGTAATTATTATTTTCTTCTCAGAAGCATTTGTACCGCCTGAACTGTCGCAGCCTGAAATAGCATATTTGTCTGTTGTTGCGCATAGACCGCATTCATTGCTGCAAGCGCTGTCGATTGCGCAAGATTCTGATACAAACTAGCCATCGCCATCGCTGGCGACTGAGCCACCACCATGGTGTTTACCTGGGTCATCGCATCAGTAATCCGACCATTCACTCGCGTAAGAGGATCATTCATTATTACTCGTCTCTATAAACAAAAGCTATGCTTTATTAAAAGATGATCTTAACATTACCTAATTTAATTGGCCTGGGAAAATGCCGGTGGTTTTTCGCAATCGAAAAACCACCGACACATTTTATTTCGCCAACAAATATTTACTTCAGCAGCGTTTTCATGCCAACCGTACTAGACGATTGATAAGTAACGTTTGCCTGTTGTTGAGCGTATACCGCATTAGCAGCTGCCATGGCTACGGAATTACTAATGGTCTGATAGAGACTACCCATTGCCATCGCTGGGGCTGATGCCACCACGCTGACACTCGCCTGAGTAATGGCATCAGTAATTTGGCCATTAACCGTTGTTTGGGGTTCGTTGCTAGTTGGTGCTGGCATGTGTTATATTCGCTTTCTTAATTAAGCCGCTGGCGGGTTAATAAGATGACTTATCGCCACCGTCGTGGCCGCTTGATAGGTCACGTTGGCTTGTTGCTGTGCATAAACCGCATTGGCTGCGGCCATGGCGACAGAGTTACCAATCGTTTGGTAGAGACTGCCCATCGCCATCGCTGGGGCTTCGCCCAAAACTTTGACGTTGGTTTGAGTGATGGCGTCAGTGATCTGGCCATTTAGGGTGCTGAGAGGAGCTGCATCTGGCATAACATGTTCTTTCTAAGTGAGGGGTTAAAAATTAACGAAACACAGTTCGTTAATTATCATAAAGACATAAATTCCACTCAAAGAAGCTGTCTGAAAACTCTCGGTCAACGATCGGCATGACATCAAATGTTCTACCAGCGTTGGAAAGACTCGCTAAAGCATCGCTATTCGTTCGAGCTTTCCGCCGTGGTGATGGCACCTAATTTTCGGCTTCGACCTTGGCGAGAGTTTTCAGACAGCTTCTAAAAGTTAATTATTTACCGTTTACTAAATGACCGACAGCAACCGTGGTTGCCGCTTGATAGGTCACGTTAGCTTGTTGTTGGGCATAAACCGCATTGGCTGCGGCCATCGCCACGGAATTACCAACGGTTTGGTATAAACTACCCATCGCCATCGCTGGGGCTTCGCCCAGAACTTTGACGTTGGTTTGAGTGATGGCGTCCGTGATTTGGCCGTTCATCGTACTGAGTGGTGCTGCATCTGGCATAAAATACCTTTCTTGGTAAATGTTAGTGACATCGACGAATCATCGTTCGTCGATTATCGGTTTAATTTGAGAATCAACGAATCAGAGTTCGATGATTATTTTCCGTTGATAAGATGACTAACGGCAACGGTGGTCGCTGCTTGGTAAGTCACGTTGGCTTGCTGCTGTGCATAAACAGCGTTAGCAGCAGCCATGGCAACTGAATTGCCAATAGTTTGGTATAAGCTACCCATGGCCATTGCTGGCGCTTCGCCCAAGACCTTCACATTGGTCTGGGTGATCGCGTCAGTAATCTGACCATTCACGGTGCTAAGAGCGGGGGCTGGATCGGCCATTTTTTTCTCCTTGGGTTTAAGATGGCGATTATCTAGAGCACATCTGGTGCCAATTAAATAATTACCGCACCCAGAATGCATTTCTGGGGTATTTACTCATAACTGATGCTTTTATCTGGATGTGCGGTTTCTCATGACCATTATTTATGGCCGGATTCATCCAGTTTTTTTTCGCAGTGGACGATTTCGTCCACTGAAAGACCAATCGAAATTCCCTAATATTTATCCTGGGTCTTTTTTCGTCCGATAATTATTTACCGGTGATTTTTTATTGGGGATGAACGCGCAGACTACGCAAACCAACGCCTGCCAGCTACAGAACTTGCCGTTCTATGACCTTGCGGTGAACACCTAATAAACGGGCTGCAGCACTTTTATTGCCCGCTGATTCTCGCATCGCCAGCTCGATCATCGCCTTGGTAATCGCGCTCAATTTATCCGTCATATCTAAGCGTAACACGGCTGCCGCAACCGCCGCAATACCATCCTGAGCTGGTGATGTTGGCGGTAATGATGATGGCACAGACTGCACTGGTTTCGTAGGTAAAAATGGAGCCACGCTCTCAAACGTCATGAGCTGATCATCGCAAAGAATCGCCATGCGGTCGACGACTGATTTTAACTGTCGTACATTTCCTGGCCACGGCGAAGCGGCAAGCGCAACCAACGCTTCCGTGGTAAAGTGCATTTCTCGCACCTGATTCTCAGAAAATAATTCCACCAGACCAGGAATATCTTCTCGTCGTTGATCCAATGATGGCACTGATACCTCAAACACATTAAGCCGATAGAGTAGGTCCTCTCTAAACAACCCGCGTTCAACCATGGTCGGTAAATCTCGATGGGTTGCAGCAACTACTCGTCCTTGAAATGATCGCTCGCGCTGTGCTCCTAATGGGCGAAATAAACGAGTTTCTAAAACGCGCAATAATTTTGGCTGTAACGCCAAGGGTAATTCTCCAATTTCATCCAGAAATAACGTGCCATCTCCAACCGATGAAAAAAAACCTTCGCGAACGACATCAGCACCAGTAAAAGCACCGCGTTCGTGGCCAAAAAGTTGCGATTCAATCAAAGCTTCCGGCAACGCGCCACAATTAATGGCCAACAGCGGCTTGTTACTTCGTGAACTTTGCTGGTGCAGGAACTGTGCCACGACTTCTTTACCCGCGCCCGTTGGGCCGGAAATTAACACGGGACGATCAGATGGCGCCAAACGCCGAACTAAACTGAGAACCTGTTGCCAGATCTGTGACCTTCCAGCCGGAGCATGTGCATGAACCACAACGGGATGCGTCGAAGCAGCATCCAACGTTCGCGACCGCACCACACGTGGCGCTGGCCCGTTGGTATCGGCCTTGGATGTACCAGTTACACTAGATTCTTCTAAAATCGAATAGACGGACATACGCGGTTTTAATCATAGTAGAAGAAAGTGAATAAAAATGCCGCCAATCGATAGCGGATATTTTGATATTTCAGCACCAAGTTGCATACGCCTAGCTCCAAAATTACTCCGACGCCTCATGGGCCGGAGTTCCCGGCATAGCGATGGTCGTGCCATTGTTATGGTAATGAATTTCAACACGTACTGCATCCAAAACATCTACCTTCGAAGTATCTATCTTACTTGTTTGTAAGTTCCTGGTTCTAGAAAACGGCGAGAGAAGATCGGTGAAAGATTCAAACAACAAGATTGACGATCTTGAAATACACACAAAACCGACCACAAGATCGCCCACCATTTAAAGGTCACGACAGAGACCTACCAAGCATTTAACGATTTCCCCTTGCGCGTACTCAAAGACTTACGGTACATAGCGCCAATGACTCAAGCTGGTTTATTGCCTACAATGGCTGCGCCAACCCAACCACCACCAATTACTCTTTCGCTTACCATTACAAATTTCCAACTTGCATTGACTACGGCACCAACGAACTCCCAAGATAATCCACTCACCACGATTCGGCGTCTCATCTTCACTGCTGATCGCTCATTTGCCGATCTCGCCCGCGGAGCAGGGCTATCAGCGCTGGTGGTACGTCGATTGGCGGTCGGCAAGCGGCATCCACGATTAAAACAATTTTTCATTGCTCTCAGTCGACTTGATATTGGCTTAATCGCGCGAACGAAAAACGAAAATCGCTGGCAAGTTTTAGCGATTCCACTTAACAATTTGCCATTACCCAACGGAACAGAATTAAGTCACCTGGTCATCGAAGCCACCGCTCGACTAAAGCCACTGACGCTTGTCATCACAACGACCGGATTAAGTCGTTGTGCAGTCGCGCGCTTACGACGCGGATTACTTCCGCCTGTCATTTCAGCGGTTCTCCAATTACTTTCGGCCGTAGACGGGCAACTTATGGCGATTGGCGGTGACGGTACAGCACGAGAATTATTATTACCAAAAACTAAGCACGTCACACTTAAAAAATATCAAGCGCCTATCGTTAAAAAAAAATCACACACGCTTGTTAGACCAAAGCGTGGACGAATGACCTTAAAAAAGGATGACATTCTTACCATGCACCAACAGCTGGGTATGAATTATACCCGCATCGCTCTGATTGCTGGTGTCAGCGTCGAACGCGTGCGCCAGATTTTACAACTTTTCGGGGTGGAGCCTTTGCGCCAGCGCCAGCGGCGACAGCTGATCGAGTCGTGCCAGCGCGACTTAAACGCTCCTGCAATCGTGCCACCTGGTTTCGAAGTTTCTTCACCGTCTGCTCAAGCCGTTGTTGGCGCTTCACCAACAACTCAATCACGCGATCACGCACATCAGAGGAATCACTCTTTTTCACGCTGAGAGTTTACCACGTAGTAAAGTAAAGCCGCAAGAGTAAACTTGAGAGATAAACACCTAACACTCAAAAAATAATCCGTTCCTTGATAAATCACCACCTTTTAGATCATTCCAGGTCCTAACTAAGTCTCTAGAAGCACTTTAGCCGTCATTCAATCGACTTCTGTGGATAGGAGTTGGCATGTCGCCACTGCAATTTGCGTGTTGGGACAAGCTGTTTACCTTCTCGGCCCACCCACTGAGCCTATGACCGACCCTACCAAAGTTCCCGAAGCCACGTTTCTCAATTTCCTCAGCGGGCTCAGCGCCCAGGCATTGATGCAATTTGGCGATATTCCTAATCCCATTACTGGCACCCGTGATGTGAATCCTGCCTATGCTAAATACACCGTCGAGTTATTGCGAATTCTTGAAGAAAAAACAAAAGGCAATCGCAGTAAAGAAGAAGATGAATATTTATTAACGATGTTGAAAAATTTTGGCGCGAAGTTGGAAAAGCTCTAACTGGTCCAAAGTCAATATGGCTGGTCCGAGGTCCGAGGTCCTGCCTGTTCAATCGTCATTACTTGAACAGACGCGTATCTCATAGCTGCAAAAATGCTGGAGCCATTTTTTTCCTTATCGTAATTAAATAAAACTGGCACCAGCATTTCTGCAGCGGCAAATTAACCATGCGTGACCTACCGTAATCATTCACGCAGGACATCGGACATCAGACATCGGACATCGGACATCGGACATCGGACATCGGACATCGGACATCGGACATCGGACATAGGACATCGGACATC
>SYDV01000368.1 GCA_005801395.1 Planctomycetia bacterium
ATGGCTGCGGTTCGGTCGACCAACGGAATTTATGGAAAAAACATTTATCTGCGACGAAACAAGAAGCCCAGGCGCTCCTGAAAGATAATGTTCATTTAAATGATTCCGGTTGCGAAGTTATGGCGACCTTTGTCAAAGCGGCATTGGTGAAGCGAACGGAAACCACTATTGATCCCATGCAGTGTGGTTACGTGCGCACGTACCAAGTGGGCAAAGACGCGCCGCTAACCAAGGGTCAATTAACTTTGAGTATTGATGGCAATCGCATCGATGTGATCGCGGGTCCCACAATGAGTGGCGCGATTCAAGTCCGTATTGACGGAAAAGCACCATCACAAAATCCTGCCTTATACGGTTTCACCAAAGCGCTGGCAAAACCAGGCGGTAAATGGCCGGTGGTGGCGAATATGTCTTCCGAAGCGCCCTTATGGTTAGAAACCTGGACGCTCAACGTGGCGCGCGATCCTCAGAATGAAAAGCGGTTTACCTTCGATTTAATTGGTTCGAAAACCGGAGCCGATGGCAGTGGCGCTAGCGACGTGCGTTTTGTTTCGACCTCACGCCGCATTGTTATTGATCCAGAAGATTGGGACGTGGTCTACGCGTTAAACCTCAGCGGCATCAAGACGATTCCCGAAAAACTCACCGTACGTTGGGATGTGATTCCTCGATTTGTCGATTCGTGGACACCAAATAAAGGTGAGGCGAGTTTAGAAAATTCGCTGACGTTGGCTCATGGTATGATTGACGGTCCACATGAATTGGAACTAACAGGCGATGTTGCTGGTTTACAGGCGATTCGTGTCTACGCACCCAAAGCATTCCCTTGTCCAGCGCAGACGAAATAACACAGATAGAGACATCGCTTAATTCTCATTTGGCCTTGTTTTACTGATGCGATTTTGTCGGCTCTAATGAAGGTCTTCGTTGCGCATGGAAGCTGATTTAATTTTGAATATCCAATACGAAGCAATAAACAGAAGTATCAGCGTAGCGAGGCCGGATAAGGGGTAATAAAAAGAAAAGGTGTTATTCGTATAGGAGCGTAGCGTATTTAATACGGGTATTAGTGTGCTTTTATAGAAAGAAAGATGATTATAGTACCAATGCTGGCCCAATAATTGTAGAGAAAAATAGAAACAGAAGACGATGATCCAATGTGAAATAACCAAGTAAAATAATACGAAAGGAATAAACATCTGGTGGAGGCTATCGGTTATTCCATACGATTCTAGGATACGCTGATATTAAGCCGTGTGCCACAACACTTTTGGCTGGGTGTAATCAAGGACGGTGTTGAGTGTTCCTTCGCGACCAACGCCGCTGTCTTTCATGCCACCATACGGCAGACGATCATCACGTCGCGTAGGGATATCATTAATTACTAACGTGCCGACATTAATCGCGGCAAAGGCTTTGCGAATGACGGCCTCGTCGTGCGTGTACAGGCCGCATTGTAGACCATAAGGCGTCAGCTCTGCCAAATGAATAGCGCCATCGATGTCGTCATAGAGATGAATACTGGCGAGCGGAGCGAAAGCTTCGGTGTCGTAAACTCCTGGGGCAATCGCGGGTAAATCCCCAATTAACGTGGGTGCTAAAATTCGGTCACTCCACATGCCGCCACAGAGAATGCGGCCATTTTGTGTACGATAGCGAACTAAGAGATCGTGAATGCGCGTCTTGGCGTCTTCGCTAATAACCGGACCATTTATGGTGTTGTCATTGAACGGATCACCGCTGGGTATCGCATTAAAGGCATCGATTAATGCGGTAATCCATTCTGGACGTGACACGGGGACAAAAATACGTTGGACACTAATACAGACCTGTCCTGCATTAGCGCACGCACCGAGGGCGATTTGACGAGCTACGGTAACGGGATCATCGAGTTGATGTAAAATGACCGCTGCGTTACCGCCGAGTTCCAGCATGACCTTCGCCCTGGTGGTGAGTCGCTGGAGGTGATGACCAATTTTTTGTGAGCCAGTAAATGATAATACCGCTAATCGATTATCCTGCACTAAGGTCGCGACTTGATCATTATTCAAATGAGCGATTTGCACCAAACCATCAGGTGAATCGGCGTGTTTTAATTGTTCGAGTGTGAATTCGGCAACGCCAGGGGCTTGGGGAGATGGCTTCCAGATAACCGGACAACCGGCAGCAATGGCTGGCGCTAATTTATGAATGGCAAGGTTAAAAGGAAAATTAAAAGGCGTAATCGCTAGTACTGGTCCCAATGGAACATGGTGAATTTCAGCGCTTCCAGCAGAGTCCAAGGTAACGGATTCCGGGCGCAAGCGTTCCATCGCGGTAACGGTACCGCGAATGGTACCGATACCGCGTTCTACTTCATTACGGCTTAAACGAATGGGTTTACCCGTCGAACGGGTAATGATTTGAGCCAAGGTTTCGCTTTGTCGTTGCAGACGATCTGCCCAACGCACGAGTAAACTTTGCCGTTCACCACGAGGTAATGGATCGACTAAGGCCTCTGCCGTCGCAAGCAAATCGACCATGCTTTAACCTTTGGTACTTTCCAGGGTGTTTACGATGGCTTCGAGCAAAAACTTTTCTTCATTGTCTTTATTAAAATCGGATGTCGCCATGTCGTTACAGGCTTTAATGACTAATGATTTAATATCTTGGTGGGAAATACGGGCACAGGCGGTTTCAATATATGTTGCTAGGCGTGTGGAATCGCGCATGACGCTGCGTATTTCGGCAATGCGATTGGAAAAAAAGTCGCTCAATGAACGATCCGATTCCCATTTCATGATCTTTTCATAATGCCGTAGCGTGGCATTTTCTTCCAACGTTAATTTTTTATCCGCATACATAATGATCAGCATTAAGATAATCAGTCCTTCGCGTTCATTCTGTGATATCGGATGTGCTTGCACAAAAGCCGCTAATGGATCAGTGAATGCCATAAAATCTCCGTGACGTAGCTGACAGCATCTGAAGACCGTTGCGCCTGCAACAGGTGAACTCTGCGAAATGCTTTAACCGAGTGCCGCTTCGATCGCATCGTTTAAACGGGCAACAACAATGCGACCGCGTCCACCGCCAGCGCCTGGACCGATTAAGCGTTGAAAACCAAGGCGGCGCGCTTCGGACGCACGCAAATCGTAACGCGTAGCAGGTCGTAATTCTCCACCTAGGCCGACTTCACCGAGTGCGACCAGATCAGCGGGAACGGGTAAATCGCGCCACGCGCTAGCGACGGCTAAGGCGATGGCTAAATCCGCGGCGGGTTCCTGAATACGAGCACCGCCAGTGACGTTGACGAAGACATCGCAACTCCCCAGCGGCATACGTAATCGGCGTGATAAGACGGCTAATATCATGGCGACGCGATTTTGATCAGCACCCGCTACTTTGCGAACGGGCTGAGGGTAATCGCTTTGATTAACTAAGGCTTGTACTTCAACCAATAAACAACGATTGCCATCCAGGGTTGGTACCACGCAACTACCAGCGACCCCAGGATCACGATCGGCAATAAATAATCCCGTTGGATCGGCGACTTCGATTAATCCTTCGCCACCCATGCGTAGTAAAGCAATATCATTCGTTGAACCGTAGCGATTTTTTACTGCGCGCACTACGCGTAAATCTTGATAACGATCACCCTCAAATGACAGCACTGTATCGACTAAATGTTCCAGTAAGCGCGGTCCTGCTAAGGTGCCGTCTTTGGTGACGTGACCGACAATCATTAATGAAGCAGGTTGTGAACGATCACGACCAGAACGTTTGGTCGCTTCGACTAAAGTGGCTGCGCATGACCGACATTGTGCCACGCCGCCCGGTTCGCCGTCGACGCCTTCTTGTGTCAGCATTTGAATTGAGTCGACTACCACTAAACGATATTGATCGCTCGCAATCGCTCCGGCAATGGTGGCTGCGTCAGTGGTCGACGCTAAATGCAACTGTGGTGATAAAGCGGACAGGCGTTCAAGTCGCGCGCGCACCTGGGCAATACTTTCTTCGGCGGTGACATATAATACCGCGTGGTTTTTTCCCATCGCTCCGCAGATTTGTGCCAGCAAGGTGCTTTTTCCGATGCCTGGTTCTCCGCCCAGTAACGTCACGCCACCTGGAACTAACCCGCCACCTAAGACGCGATTAATTTCAATCATCCCTGTACTGTGGCGGGGATGTTGTTCCGCCGCTGCAGGCGCGTCGGCAGCTTCCGTAGCGAGCGCTGCCGCCGCACGAATTTGTTCGCGCCCTTTGGCGGCGACCTGCGCTTCGTTGGCACTAATTTCGGTTATGGCATTCAGTGTGCCGCAACTTTGACATTTTCCCGCCCAGCGGGTGAAGGTGTCGCCGCACGCCGTACAAGCAAAAGTAGGAGTTTTTTTAGCCATGAGTGCGCATGGTGGTTGTGCGAGCGCAGCTGCAACGGTGGAAAACCGAAGGACAATTTGTGAATGAGTTCAATTGGTGTCAGGCAAACAAAGACTACTTGAAGTGGTTACTTTGCTTGGGTAAAGACAGAGGAGTGAACAGCTTCATAACCAGCTCATAACGAAGAAAGTTATCACATGCGTCAATTCCTGGCTCTCATTATTCTCAGTATGTTTTTAGTCGGCTGCGGCGGTGCGCGGTTTATGGAACCAGGGGCAAAAATAGATGCGCCACCAGCCGGTAAAGCATTGGTAAATGTGCATCGTCCGTCGACGGCCTATGGTGGTGGTCAAGAGTTTATTATTTGGCGCAATCAAGAAATTGTCGGCAACACCATCGGACAAGATATGTTCCAAGTTGTGGTAGATCCTGGTAAACAGGTCTTTCATGCAAAACATCTTAATGTCTCTGTTATTAAGGCCGAACTCGAAGCAGGAAAAACCTATGATATTGTCGTCGATTGCGGTCCGAATTTTGTCCCGTTTCAACCTGGTTATCGTTTATGGTTAAATGTAATTGATGCAAAATCAGAACGTCGCGGAGACGTGTTGTCGTGGGTAGCTAAAGCGCAAATTTTAGCGTTGTCGGATAAACAAAAAGCGGATCGTGAAAAATTACAAGCGAAGCAATTACCAGGCGTTGAAAAATATCTCGCTGATTTTGTTGATGGTGCAAAAGATAGTAAATCAGCCAAGCTCGTACCGGCTGATGGCCGATAAGAGTAGGATTGAGAAGATATTAATAGGCTGTTTTAGGTAAGGCGGCAACGATGGCGGCGACCGGTAAGGCGCCGCCCCAGCGTTGCGTTACTCGACCATCGATAATAAGGGCCGCAGCTGGTGTGCGTGGACCAACGCCTAATAATTGAATGCGTTGTTGATCGTCGGCGATGAGCGTATTAATCGCGGCGTGTTGTTCGCGCAGTAACGGTGATAATTTTGCGAGATCGATAACGTCTGCTAATCGGCTGGTCAGTCCAGCGGCGCTCGCATCGGGATTCGTGCCTAAAAGGACATCCATGGCGACAGCGTGATCGCCAAGGGCGGCGGCGGCAAAGATTAATTCACTAGCTGGTTGGGCAGCTGGTTGGCTAGGGCGGACTAAATGGCGAATAATGACGCGCACTTGGCCGTCAGCGATGGCTGGTTTAAGCGCGAGCATCAAAGGTTGGTATAATTCAGCGCAGTGGCGGCAGGTTAAATCAATGACGATTTCTAGCGTGGCGGTGGCTTGTGCTCGGCCATAGGTGCGACCTTTATCAGCGGAGATGTGGAGAGCGATATCATCCGGCGTTGTGACCGTTGGATCAGTTGGCGAGGTGGTGACATCGGGAATGGCTGTATGGTGAAAAGCAAAATTGGTTATTAATAAGCCAGTCATTAACCAGGACAAAGCTTGCCACCATCGCACGGCCCGGGGAAAAGGATGGCACATGAATACCATCACAGCAGTTGTTACGTGGATGGTAATGCAATAAGGACACACGACTTGTAGCTGCCAGGCGATGGCCGTGAAAAACAATGAGATACCGGCTAATAACCACACTAAACGAACGGACCAAGCACACCATTTTCCACGTCGGACGTCACGCCACACCAATGCTAACAAGGCGAGGTGCGATATGAGCCCATACCAAATAACCGATATTCCGCCGAGTGTTTGGTAATGCGCACCACCTTGGCAGGCGATATCGCAAGGCCAAATACCAGTTAGACGCGTGCCATCCAATACCACCATCAGCGCAGCCAGTACCACTACGACCAAGCCACCCAGGCGTGATTGCCAAGCAATATCCGTCGTTGATGTTGCGGATTGATCGACCACGAACGCGTTCTCCTCTGTTGTGATAATATCGTGATTATGCTACGAATAACAACAATTCCGAAACATCTTTTCCTCAATCGAAAGAAAACGAACAAGAGCCTTCCCGGCTGCGCTGATCAATGAGATTTTAACTTCTGCGGATAAGGCAAAAGACAGCTATAAACCACAGAGGTCACAGAACGCACAGAGTTGGGAATTCATTATCTCTGTGCGCTCTGTGACCTCTGTGTTAATATGGTTTAGAGGTAAGTTAAAGGGCAGAAACGGAGGAAGCCATATTTCTTCTCCGTTCCTTCGTTTCTCTTGTTAATTCTTTCTTTCATACGGCATAGATGATCCGGAATTGGTATAAACGATGGTTTTGCTGCAGCGGCAAACGCGGCAAATTTACCGGTTCACTTGGCGGTGGTGATTTTATCAATGTGTTTAGGGCAAAAGAGTCCACGCAGCACCATTTCACCTTGGCGCGGATTGCCTTTAAGTATGACGATCCCGGATTTTTTTAATTCAATGCGCGCGCCACATAAGAAACGAACCAAGTCACTTAAATCAGGATCATGTCCGATGAGGACCACATCGGTGTGAAGTTGTAATCGAGCCGCGCGCTCGGCAGTTGCCAACGCACTTGGCGCTAACCATTCGGTTTCGCGAATTGGTAATTTCCAGATCGTACTCGCCAATTCAGCGGTTTGCCGCGTGCGAACCGTTGGGCTAGTCCAGATTTCGACGGCTTTAATACTTTGGCGTGTCGCCTTCAAAGTCATTTCTGCCGCGGCGATTCCGGCATTTGTCAGAGGGCGATCAGCATCGGTTCCTGACCATTTGTCAGACTCAACCGCAGTGGCGTGACGTAACAGAGTTAACCGCATCATCACGGTTTTGAGCAAAATGTTCGCAGGCGCAAGGCAAGTTTAGGTGGTGGCGAGTGGTGTCGTTCACGACGCAACACTCCTCGATCGTTGGTTGGTTCAGAAATACTCAGCCTGATGAACGAATTGACCTCTGGTGACGATCGTCAATTACGCTGAAATCGCGGAAGAAAGTCAGCGTATTCCGACCGCAACGTGAGCGTGTACACAGCAGGTTGGCATCGTCTGTTCGCCTCTTCCCGTCGCAGCAGAGTCCTCTAGTCTCCCCGCCCCGTTTGAGCAGGAGTCTTCGTCATGGCAAAAGCCGCTTCTAAATCCGCCCGTTCGACTGTAGCTGCTAAGGCTGCAAAATCCGCGAAAGCGCCAAAAGCGAATCGCGTCGTGCTCGCATATTCTGGCGGACTCGACACCTCTGTGATTGTTCGTTGGTTAGAACAAAAAGGTTACGAAGTCATTTGTTTCTGCGCCAATGTTGGCCAAGTCGAAAAATATAACGACTTAGAAAAGAAAGCGCTCAACAGCGGCGCGACCAAATGTTACATCACCGATTTGCAAGAAGAGTTCGTACGTGATTTTGTCTTCCCAGCGGTGGCATGGAATGCGAAATACGAAGGCCGTTATTTGCTCGGTACCAGTTTAGCTCGTCCAATTATTGCAAAAGCCATGGTTGATATCGCGAAGAAAGAAAACGCTGAATATATTGCCCACGGCGCAACCGGCAAAGGTAATGATCAAGTTCGTTTCGAATTAACGGCGTACGCGTTATTACCAGGCGTTAAAGTCATCGCCCCTTGGCGTGACCCAGAATTTAATACGCAAATCAAAGGTCGCGAAGACGCCATCGAATATGCCAATAAATGGGGCATCCCAATTAAAGCGAGCAAGAAGGATCCATGGTCATCTGACGACAATTTATTACACATTAGTTTTGAAGCAGGCATGTTAGAAGATCCAGCGGCTCGTCCGTTAGATCGCATGTTCCAACGCACCTTGCCATTGGCGCAGGTCAAAGCGAAACGGCAAAAAATCTTCATCGATTTCGTCGAAGGCGTGCCCGTGGCCGTCGACGGCAAAAAGATGAAACCAGCAGCATTATTAGCGCACTTAAATGAAATCGGCTTTAAACACGGTATCGGTCGCATCGACATGGTGGAAAGTCGCTTTGTCGGCATGAAATCACGCGGCGTGTACGAAACCCCAGGTGGCACGATCTTAATCGAAGCACATTTAGACATTGAAGCGCTGACCGTGAGTCGCGATTTATTGCACACCAAAAATCAACTCGCCGTGCGCTTCGCGCAAATGGCTTATTTCGGTTTCTGGTACTGCGAAGAAATGGAAGCGCTCATGGCCTTCCTCAAAATGAGCCAACGCCACGTTACTGGCCGCGTGTTCATGGAACTCGAACGAGGCAACGTCATCGTCACTGGCCGCGAAAGCAAACATTCGCTCTACGACGCAGCGATTGCGTCGATGGAAGCCGACGGCGGTGCCTATAACCAAAGCGATGCCACCGGATTTATCCGCCTGCAAGCATTGCCGCTGCGCGTGCATGCCCGCCGCGCTGCACGTTTAGGTCAAGTATAATTAATTCGCAGTTTTCGCTTAACTTCTTTGCCTTGCCTTAAATCGAAACATCCTCGTTCGTAGTCGTTTTACTCGGAATAAATGGCGCAATCATGCGGCCTACGAGCGAGGTTGGAAATTGTTCATCTTGGGGAAAACCTAATCGCACTGGCGTGCTGTCGTCTTTGGGAAAATAGGCCGTGCCGAATATCCAGTCCCAACAGGTGAAAACGATAGCGAAATTGCAGCCATGGGCGGGAATTCCATCTTGGCCACGAGGAAATGTGCGGTCGTGATGCCAGAGATGAAAACGTGGTGAGTTTAGGACGTATTTGAGTGGTCCCCAGCTGACGTTGAGATTGCTGTGATTGTGATGGCCGATGGCAGTGACGATGATGGCGAGAATAAATAAGACGAAATCGTTGGTGCCGAGCATAATTAATGGCAGCCAAGTGAATGATTTGTAAATAATTATTTCCATCCAATGGAAACGAAAATTGCCGATCCAATCCATGTGCTGAATAGAATGGTGCACTTGGTGGAAGCGCCATAAAAGAGGTATGCGGTGTAATAAATTATGAACACCGAATTCGAGAAAATCTTTGGCCACTAATGCGGTAATGCCTTGTAACCACAACGGCCAATGAGCGATTAATTGCAACGTTTGCGGGTCTGGAGCGCCGATTGCCGCAGCGGTTTTTAAAGCCGCGGTTGCCCCAGCGGCAAAGACGAATCCCAGGGCCAATCCGGCAACATGTCCATTGAGGGCTAACCACACCAAGTCTTGGCCAAATTGCGGGCGCAATAAAGGTTGCTGCCGCCATGGACGCAGCCGTTCCAACATCAGGAATCCTAGGGATACCATGATCAGCCAAAACCAATAAGTATGAAGCATAGTTGCCTAGTGTGGAGTGTATTTTTATTATTTCAGCAGGTGATTCGAGAAGCCACATCAACAGGCCTATGTATCACCAACCGATCATCTCGTAGTTAAGATCTTTGCAACTGTAGCGACCTAAGAGACGTATAAAAAGCACAGGAGATCATTCATGCTTATGCTCATGCGTTTTTGTTTATTAATGACGTTATTTGTTGCGAGCTGCATCACCGCAGAACAAGCGGCAGCAGGACAAGCGGCAGGGAAAAAAATACACCACATGGTGATGTTTAAATGGAAAGAAGGCACGACAGCGGAACAAGCCGCCGCCATTGCCACGGCGCTGGTTGGGTTAAAAGAAAAGGTTCCAGGTATTGTGAGTTTGACCTACGGTAAACAGAACAGCACCGAAGGCGTGGCGATAGCCAAAGGATATCACTACGGATTATCCGTGGTGTTTGAAAACGCGGCGGCGCGCGATGGTTATTTACCACATCCCGCACATGTTGCAGCAGTGGCCGTGCTGAAGCCGCATTTAGCTGATGTCGCGGTTTTGGACTACGATTTATGAGCTGGCGGTTTCTGTTCGTTTTATGTGGTGTAATGACGCTTGGTGCGGCAGAACCGCAACCATTTCCGTTATGGCCAGGAATTGCGCCAGCGAATGCTGGGGAAGAGTCACAGATCGTGCGAAAGCATGGTAATCGCGACATACAATGGGTGACGAAAGTTCGTTGGCCAACCTTAACCGTCTATCCTGCCGTAGCAGATAAAGCGACTGGAGCTGCGGTGATTATTTGTCCTGGGGGAGGTTACGGTGGATTAGCTTATGACATGGAAGGTTCCGAAGTGGCGTTGTGGTTTGCTGCTCGTGGTGTGACGGGTGTGGTGCTGAAATATCGCATGCCGAATGCGGCGGAATCTGTTGGGCAAGTACCGTGGCCAATACAGGACGGACAACGTGCGGTGCAAACCCTGCGTGCACGTGCGGCAGAGTGGCGAATTAATCCAGCGCGTATTGGTATTGCTGGATTTTCGGCGGGTGGTCATTTAGCAGCAACGGTTTCTACTCATGAATTATTAGCAGATACAACCGCGAATGATCCTATTTTGCGCGTGAGTAGTCGGCCAAATTTTTCTGTGTTAATTTATCCAGTGACGACCTTTGATGTGACCGTTGGTCATTCCGGATCGGCCAAAAATTTATTGGGACCAATGCCTGAAACGGCTTTAATCCATTTATATAGTAATGATGAACAAGTTACGGCAAATACGCCGCCAGCATTTCTTGCTCATGCTGCCGACGATGGGGTAAAAATTGCGAATAGTGAACGTTACGCTGCCGCCCTCAAAAAAGTTGGCGTCGCTTACGAATTTGCTCGTTTTGACAGTGGTGGACATGGCTTTGGTTTAGGAATCAATGGCGGTGATCCCGCAACCTGGCCAGATCGGTGTCTGTTATTTCTTCAACGACAGGGATTATTAACGCCCGAATAGCATGTCGTCAGAATAACCGTTCGGCCAAGAAAACAGCTAGGAACCTGATCGTTTCGAGCGTATTTCTAGCGATTTTCAAGGTCACTATTTATTTCATTTACGTTATCTCAACGCGGATAAAGTTATGGCGTATGTTGTCCAACTCAGCGAAGGAAAACTAATGTCGAATCAACGAATTTTACCACGTCGTCAATTATTGAAATGGGCCGGAATTGGCGCAACTGCGCTGACCGTTGGAATGCCATTAGTGGTCACTCCATTATCTGGTCTGACCGCTGAGGGTGGTTCGCAAACGCACCCTGGGGAGAAGGCAGAATTACTGTATGGCCTGTGTGGTCGCATGACGAATGCTCGTATGCTGAAAGACGCTGGCTGCGATTATATTGAAGAAGCAGTTGGTGGATTGTTGATGCCAGAAAAAGGCGACGATGAATTCGCCAAGCGGTTACCTGAAATTAGTGCATCATTATTGCCAATCACAAATTGTAACGGTTTCTTACCAGCAACGCTTAAATCAGTGGGGCCGGACTTCAAACTCGAAGCCGTGTTGGAGTATGCGAATATTGCCTTTCGCCGTGCGCGCATGGTGGGTATTAAAGTTATTACCTATGGCAGCGGTGGATCGCGTAAAATCCCCGACGGATTTAGCAAAGACGAAGCCAAGAAACAATTCATTGACGTGCTTAAAGGCATGGGGCCATTAGCTGCAGCGCAAGGTCTGAAGGTTTCTATTGAACCGTTGCGCGCACAGGAATGTAATTTTTTAAATAATATTCGTGAAGTAGGCGAAGTCATAACCGCAGCGAATCATCCGAATATTGGTATTACGGCGGATTTATATCACATGGTTTTAGGCGGTGATGTTCCTGATGACTTGGATCGCAATATTCACTTGCTCCATCACTTCCACATTGCCGAAAAAGAAAAGCGCGCGCTCCCTGGCGAAGCTGGCGATGATTTCCGTGGTTGGTTTGCCGTTTTGGCAAAACACGGATGGAAAGGCCGCATGAGTATCGAAGGTGGTGGCGGTAAGAGCGACCTAGCAGCTTATACCAAATCCTTCGCGTATTTACGTGCCCAAGCGAAAGAAGCCGGGATTTAAAGAAGGTCCGGAAGTCCGGAGGTCCGGAAGTCCGGAAGTCTTCTATTCGCGGTCAGCCATGCATATTTATTACGCTCATTACGACAGGATCTCATGAACAACGTGTCTACTCATCATACCCGTGACATGCGTGCTCGCAGGACTTCCGGCAGTATCTGGAAACAGCCGGACTTCCGGACTTCCGGACTCCTCCTGCTCCTCGGTTCTTCAGTTGCCGCTGCCGATCCCGCGCGCGGCCAAACGGTCTTCACCACCTACTGTTCTGCCTGCCACGGTCCGGAAGGCGCCGGCTTGGTCGGTCCCAACCTCACCGACACGGTGTTCCTGCACGGCAACACCAAGGCCGACATCGTGCGCGTGGTGATGAACGGTGTCGGCGATAAAGGCATGCCGGCGTGGGGCGCGATCTTGCCGCCAGCAGACGTCGATGCGGTTGCGGATTTCTCGCTGGCGATGATCGGGAAGAACCTCAAGAGCCCGTTCGCTCCTGGACAATCGAGCGTGACACCGTTCCCGAAGGGCAGCGTCGCCTTTCCGCTGCTCATGCGCAGTTTCATGCCGACGGTCGGCATCGATCCGGTGGTGTTCGCCCACCATGATCACGGCCAGACCATCGCGAAATACGGCCGTCAGGGGGAAGGTCAGATCAAAGGCGAGCAGAAGCCCATCGACGGATTGCCGTCTGCCATCGCTGTGAGCTTTGGCGATGGCCTGTCCTACTGCTTCGACACCGTCGAGTGCCGCCTGCTCTACACCTGGAGCGGGCCGTTCCTGGACATGACGGGTTACTGGGGTGCAGGGGCTGGTGGCGGACGCGTGCATGACTACCTGCCCGAGGTCCTTGGCCCAGTGTGGTGGCGTGCGTCTGGTGCGCAGCCGGTGCAGATTCCTGGGGTGACCGCGGCCAAACCGAACTTCACTGGTTACCTCAAAGTGAAGGGTGTGCCTGAGCTCCAGTGGCGTGTCGGCGACGTGGCCTTCACGCTCACCATCACTCCCGGCAGCAAGCCCGGCGAAGCGGTGTGCCGCTACACCACTACCGGAGCAACCAAGGGTTTGGTGTTCGCCGTGCCGACGGAAAGCACCACGCAGATCGCGTCCGACAAAGGCACACGCGCCGATGCGACGCTGACGCTCACCGCGACCGAGGCCGCGCAATTCACGCTCACCATCTCTCCGGGTGACAAACCCGTGGTCGACGCGCCGAAGCCAAAAGCAAAGGCGAAGGATGACAAGAAGAAGCCCGCAACAAAACCGGAGGAAAAGGAATGAGTCCGCCCCGTTGGAATCAGCCTTCCGCCGCCATGACACCAAGACGCCAAGGACATCACGCTATGGTCGCCAAGGAATCCACCGGGACGCAAGCCACGACGCAGCGGCCCATGCCGTCATGTTCATCACCTTGGCGCCTTGGCGTCTTGGCGGTGAAATGCTGCTTTGCGCTCACGCTGGCGACTTCCGCGCTCACCGCGGGTGATGCGTACCAGGTCGACACCCTCACCTTCCCGCATCACATCGTGCCAGAGGTCGGCGGTCTCGGTTTCACCCCCGATGGCGAGTTGGTAGTGGCGATGCGTCGTTACGGCATCCTGGTCGCCAAGCCGGAAAAAGACCCGACGAAATTCGCCTGGCGTTCATTTAGCGACGACCTCCTGCACAACACCTGTGGGCTGCAGGTCATCTCCAAGAGCGAGATGATCATCTCGACCATGGACGATTTGGTGCGGGTGAAGGACACCGACAACGACGGCATCGCCGACAGTTTTCAATCGATCTGCTCCGAATGGGGCATGACCGGCAACTACCATGAAACCAACATGCTCGCGCCGGACGGTCCGAACGCCAAGAATGGGTGGTGGCTCGCGATCGGCACCGCGTCGAACGGTGGCACGGTGTTCACCAACATCCGCGGCACCTACTCGGCCATCGGTCAGCGCGGACGAAATTTTTCCGGTGCGACTTGGAAAGGCTGGGTCGCGCACATTAGCCCCGACGGCAAGTTTGAGCCGTATGCCAAGGGTTTCCGCGCCAACAACGGCATCTGCGTCGGACCCGACGGTAAGCTGTGGGTGACCGATAATCAGGGCGACTGGATCGGCACCTCGCCGCTCTACCACGTCACCAAGGATGGTTTTTATGGCCATCCGTCGAGCTTGGTGTGGGACAAGAAATTCACCTCGGATGTCGAGAACGATCCGCTCAAACACCCGCTGGAGAAACTCAATGCCATGCGCACTCCAGCGGCGGTGGCGTTGCCGCAGGGCTTCATGTGCAATTCTCCGAGCGAACCGATCTTCGACACCAAGGGCACGTTCGGTCCGTTCGCCGGCCAGATGTTCATCGGCGATGTTGCCGGCGGTCGCATCTTGCGCGTGATGCTCGAAGAGGTGGACGGCGTGATGCAGGGGGCCTGCGTCAAATTCGTCGACAAGGACCTGCGCGCGGGCAACAATCGCCTGGTGTTTTCACCCGATGGAACGCAGCTGTACACTGGCCAGACCGTCCGTGGCTGGGGCACGCCGGCTGAAGGCGTGCAACGGATTTCGTTCACCGGCGAGATGCCCTTCGATGTGAAGACCGTCTCGCTGACCAAGGACGGATTTGTCTTCACCTTCACCAAACCCGTCGAGGCCGCCGGCGGTGCCCGTCCGGCGTCCTACAAAACGAAGCGGTACTATTACCGCTACAGTCAGGCCTACGGCAGCCCGCAGCTGGAAGAAACCGACCTGACGGTTGGCGCCGCAACCCTGAGCGCCGACGGTTTGACGGCCACCCTGGCGATCGATGGCCTGCAAGCCAACCGCATCGTGCAATTCGACCTCGACCTCAAAGCCGCCGACGGCACCAAGCTGCGCCAGCCAGTGATCTGCTACACGCTCAATCGCCTGCGGAAGTAACGAACACATCAAGTGCAAGAGCTCTTTTACGGGACTTTGAAATCGGGCGATGGTGGAGTGAAATCACCCGACAAAATGTCGCGATAAAAAGACCTAAGTGCTCGGTCATGCGATGTAATGGCAGATAGTTTCATTTATGGAATCCGTGGAAGGTTTGCGTAGCTCGTGTGCTGTATTTAGCCGTGAGCAAACGTGAACCTTTTTGGAGACTCTTATGATGTTACGCGCTGGTGTTTTATTATTTATAACGATGTGCGCTTTGTGGACGGCTGAACGACCTAATATTGTTCTGATTTATGCAGATGATCTGGGATATGGCGATCCTGGGTGTTATGGATCGACGGCTATTCCAACGCCGCATATCGACGCGGTCGCAAAAAACGGCGTTAGATTCACAAGTGGCTACACGACTTCAGCGACGTGCACGCCATCGCGTTATGCGTTGCTAACGGGTCAATATCCGTGGCGTGCCAAGGGTGTGCATATTCTACCTGGGAATGCTCCGGCGTTAATTAACCTGAAAAACGCAGTTAGCGTCAAAATTCCCCTGCCGCACGCCATGAATTTGGCTGCGTCCTAATCAAATTTAGGATAATATTGGTTCACGGTATTGGCTGCGGTCCCGCGCGAGCGGCGATGTAGGGCATGAAG
>SYDV01000369.1 GCA_005801395.1 Planctomycetia bacterium
AGAGGTTTAATACCAAAAGACGAAAACGAATATCGCGGTCCTGGGATTCGGGTGAGTGCCATCTCAATCGAAGGGCCACTCTATAAAAAATGGCCGACTGAATCATTATCGGTCACCTATGGCACCGCACAGTTGCCAAATTTAGAGCAGGCATCAGATCGCAATGCTTTTATTCAGCGTTTTGCCGCACGGGCATTTCGTCGCGATGTCTCTACCAGCGAATTGGCTCCGTATATTCGATATGTGAATATATGTAATCAAAGCGGAATGTCTTGGTATGAATCGTGTATTAAATCGCTGTCGGCGATGTTGGCGAGTCCAGAATTTCTTTATTTGTATGAGCGCAATGGTGCTTTAGACGCCTTCTCTGTCGCGAGTCGTCTGTCGTATGGATTTTGGAGTACGATGCCGGATGCGGAATTATTACGATTGGCGCAATCAGGGGCGCTGTTGGAACCATCAGAGCTGAATAAACAAGTCGACCGTTTATTACATGATCCACGTTCGCAACAGTTCGCGAATAGTTTTGTCGATCAATGGTTAACGCTCAATAAGTTAGGCAGCATGCCGCCCGATGAAAAAGATGATTCATTTAAGGTTTATTATCAAGGACAACTGGAATCGGCAATGAAAGAAGAAACGCGTCAATATTTTCAGCATCTTATCAGCGATAATCACAGTGTTCGCGCTTTGCTCGATTCGGATTATACTTATGTGAATAAAAACTTAGCTGAATTTTATGGCCTCACTTATAACGGGGAGGGAAAAGAATTCGTTCGCACGTCATGCGACAAAGTTCCCGGTCGTGGCGGCGTCTTAGGGCACGCAAGTATCCTGACCTTGACGGCAAATGGCGTGGATACCTCACCCGTTATTCGTGGGGTATGGGTCTTAGAACATTTACTCGGTACACCGTCGCCACCGCCGCCACCAGCCGTACCCGCCTTAGTGCCAGATGTAACCGGAGCGAAAACAGTGAAGGAAAGTTTAGCCTTACATCGTAACGATGCTGCTTGTAATAGTTGTCATCAAAAAATAGATCCCTTAGGCTTTGCATTGGAGGGCTACGATCCTATCGGTCGCCTGCGTGATAAATACGAAAATGGAACACCGGTCGATACGACTGGGATTTATAAAAATGAAAATTTCAACGGTGTATCACAGTTGAAGAAAATACTACTCAACCATAGTAAATCTTTCGCGCGCAATATGGTGGTCAAGATTACGGAATATCTCAAAGGCCGAACATTGGTGGCCAAAGATTACACCTTGGTAGACAGCATTGTGCGTAAATCTTCGGCTAACGGTTATTTATTGAAGGATATGATAAAAGATATTGCGGTAAGTGAGCTAATGACCCATCGCTAAAAATTTGGAAGAAGAGATTTAAAACGGGGACGGTCTGACTTCTTAATCACTGAAGTGTTAGTCATCACCTTCCCGATGCCGGATGGGCGTGAAGATGCTGGTAAACCAAGTGCGTAATCACGAATTAATTATTAACTTCAACCCGCTGCTTTGGCTGATAAACACAAGTTGGATCACTCGCAAATGGGTCGCCGGTAATTGCATAAGTTCGGCTGCGGCTGCCGCCGCACCGATCGTTAAACTCGCAGTGTGCGCATTTTCCGGTGAAGGTCTGCGGTTGGCGAAGGCGGGTGAATAGATCGTGGTGGCGATAAACCGTGCTCAGGGAATGTGTGCGAACGTTGCCGGCTTCGATGGGTAAAAAACCAGACGGGCATATAGCGCCAGTGTGGGAAATAAAAACAAAGCCGTTGCCATCGTTGACGCCACGTGGCGCGCGTAAAGATCGTTTGGTTTCGTGTTGATGGGTAATTTGTTGGCCACGCCGTTGGCGCTCTTGGGCTAATACACGGTAATATGGTTGACCGGCGGTGGTTTTAATATCGAACGGAGTTTCCGGATTCAGTGCAATATTGGCGAGTAAGCGGTAGAGCCGTTCTTGGGCACCAGCTTGCAGCACAATGGCGTCTTCGCTTTCTGCTGCTCTGCCGGTGGGAACCACTTGGAAAACAGACCAAAGCGTGGCGTCTAACCATCCGACTAAACGGGCAATTTCTGGAACTTGATGGACATTATGTTCGGAAACCGTGGTGTTTATTTGTACTTCCATTCCTAGTCTTTTTGCCGTGGTAATGGCGCTCATGGTGCGCGCAAAGGTACCAGCGACGCCTCGGAAATGATCGTGTGTTTCGGCATCAACTCCGTCTAAACTCATCGCGATGCGCTTTACGCCGCTCGCGGATAATTTGGCTAGGGCATCATCAGTTAATAATGGCGTCACTGACGGAGTAATGGTCATGCGTAGACCAATATGAGTGCCGTGACGAATTAGTTCGTGCAAGTCGTGGCGTTTAAGTGGATCCCCACCAGTGAGCACAAAAAGCGCTGGTCCGAATTCTTCGCGCACGTGATCTAAGAGCGCGATGCCTTCGTTGGTGGTTAATTCGGTAGGATCAGGCAGAGGGGCGGCTTCGGCACGGCAATGATGACAGGCAAGG
>SYDV01000370.1 GCA_005801395.1 Planctomycetia bacterium
GGCGGAATGTCGCCGCAAATCATGCTGACACATGATAAAATAGTTTATTACCATGAACTGTGCATGGAAATGGTTATGTTGTATGCTGCGAGTTTGCCCTACGACTGGGGGGCGCCACGACCAACCACGCGTCCAATTTTCACCGATAATCCCTTAATTGAATATGATTTATTTTCTCCGCGTTTATCAGGCATCATTACCAACACGAGTGAACAAGCAGAACAGTGGCGTCCCATTGCTGCGCGCCCAATTACCACCATTGGTCGTAGTTATGATTACCCAGATCGTCCAATTCCCTCAACGTTATGGGGAAACTCAGCGAACTTTACTTTAGCTCGTCCTTTCAAGGCCGAAGAACGTTGCCGACAGTTAGTATTTTGGTCGGTTGATTGGATGAGTTACGAAGATTTTGAAACCGCACCGAGTGCCCCAATAGATGCGAGTAAATATCAATTCGCTGCTCCGAATGAAAGCATCAATGTAGATCAGATGAATGCACGAATGGGCGGCAGCACGTGGCCAGATCATCATATTTACCAATATCGTAATCCGGAAAAGGTGATCACCTTTATGGACGCTGGGGTACCGCAATTAGCTAGCGGAACGGACGTTTCAAATAGGCGAATACTCAATGGTAACGGTGAGGGAATTGATAAGGGCGGCAGTATGGATCAGCGTCGTCGTTTTCTGGCGAGCTGGGGCGCGGACCGCAACTTTAACGGAAAAGTTGATCGTGGAACTTTACCACCCGCTATTCGTTTACGGGCAATCGAAGTGTCGCGGTATAATTTTTATGATCCACGTTTAACCCTTAAGCTACGATAAACATGAGGTCGCCAATGATGTCTACCTATGATGTTAAACATAGCCGTCTCATTTTTGGGTTTACGCTCATTGAATTAATGATCGCCATCACTTTGGGCATGATGATTATTTACGTTGCCGTGGCGGGATTTCGAGTTGCCGCCCAAACCTTGACCGTGACCAATAATCTAGCGATGGAAAATGCAATATTGCGCGCTGGTTGCCAGTTGGCCAACGAACGGCTAGATTTCTGGACTGATTATGACGATCCTGAAACGGATGATAATTCAAAACGACTACTCAGAACAACCGACGGTTCGGGCGGTGCTCCTTTTGCCCCGATGTCCATTGCTTTCCCGCGGGTAGGAAATCTTGCCGCCAACTCCGATCTAGAAAAGAAATCAGGTTGGGATCCCAAGGAACCATGGAAGGCCGCGGATTCACGAACCTGGTGGCGGGGAAATTTAGCGGAGAAAAATTACAGCGATATGCGTCTTGGTCGCTATAGTATTTTTGCGAATTCACAGACGTCAGTAGTTGTGCCGGGAATTCTACTGAGACTTGGTAATTATGGTACGGTAACGGTGTTACACGAATGGTATAATCGCCAAGTCTGGGGCATGCATAAAGCGCTTGGTTATTATGGCTTCGTTGATTACATGCCGCAAAATACCATTTTTGCCTGTAATCAAGGAGTCGTGGCGGTAGATCAGGACACATTCGATAAAAAAAAGCAGGAGGGTTGTTTAGGAGTGATCCTTTTACCAATGATGATGGTGTACCATTGTTGTTATTTTTGTCCGGATCAACGTTTGATGGCGGTGATGGCGGACAGGAATATCCGAAAGGGTTATGGCGATTGACGATGTCATTTTCGTACGCCGTTGTCAGTCCAACCAATGCCAATGCGAGAAATCCCACGACGCATCGCAATAAATACGATACGGGGTATCGCAATGTGAATGCCGCTGGGCTCAGGGCCTTTGAGGATTTTCAGAAAGCGTCGGAGAATAAACAAGTTTTGTTAGATGGCCCTAGCCATTGGCCGACGGCCGATGTCACGGTGCAGCACTACGTGAAGACCGGACGTTTTGTTAATTTATGTAAAGTACAATTACTGAGCCCCATCACCGGTGCGACCACCGAATTAGTATTTACTGGTTTTGGTACGACCTTACGTGGAGCGCGCATGCAACGGCTTCATCCCTCCTTGGGTTTAGGTTGGGCAGATTACGATAATAAGGTGGGATTTACCAACCGTTTGACCTTGGATGATACGCCATGAATGATCGGCAGCCCATCGCGACATTCAGATATTGTCAAAGCACGACGTCCTCGTCTCGTGCTGGTACCGTATTAATTATCGTAGTTGGACTAACCGCACTTATTGCCGGATTGAGCGTCGCTTTTTTGACACGGCAGCGCACCACCCAACAAGAAACAAATTTATTTGAACAAGATATTCAGGCACGCCTCATGTTGGTTGCTGCTTGTAACTATATCTGCGAGACGGCGCGTATCGGTTATGATAAGGAAACAGGAATTGGATTAAACGTGAATCATCAAGAAGCGTTTGGCTGGCTTGATGTCCGGGATGGATCAATTGGGCCTAATACGCGCGGACTTACCGCCACGACGATAGTCCCACTTTTTGATGACCTGCTAATGGTTGAACGTTGGGGTAAAGGAGCGGTCGATCGTCCAGCATGGCCAGCGCAAAAAAGCGTAGCGCGCTGTCCGATGCATGTGCTGAAACGCCCACCCTTTGCCATTACTTTAAATGCCACTCCGAATCCCATCGTGACGGATGAATCGAGCGCAGCATTTGGCCGCCCCTATTTGAAAAAGCCCGACCCAATACCAGTTGGTATAAACCGAGCCGAATTTATGTCAGCGGACAGAACGATTCGGCAAAATTCCATAAATCGCTCATGGTTTCGTGTCTATCGCGATGGGCCCGCAACATTTATTATTACCTGCGGCGCGGGCGGAACCCAGGGTTATCGCGATTGGGATGAAGTAGAGGGTGCCGGTGTCGATGCCATCGCCGCTTTTGGTGAACAATCATTTTTTGAAACCATTCGCACCCAGGAATCACGTTTGTGGTATCGCGTTGAATGGAGTCCCGCCATAGCGACCTCTGACGTACACAACATTAAAAATGCATGGAACGCAGGCGCTGAAGATCATTACGTCTCGTATCCCATGAACACTTCTGATAGCTCGGTCAACCCAAGATCCCAAGCACTGTCGCGCAATATGGGCGGCACGATTAGCTACGTGCAGCGTTTACGCCGACCACCAGCCTGGTGGTGACGGACGTTTGCGGGCGATAACCGTGGAGTTTAGACGTCGAACATCGTGGAATGAGTAGCGATTCTTTAGAAAAAAAATAAGCCTAGGTCCTTTTCAGACCTAGGCTTATGTTATGGTGGGCAGTATAGGATTTGAACCTACGAC
>SYDV01000371.1 GCA_005801395.1 Planctomycetia bacterium
CGGCCTTACCGGAAATAAAAAAGGCGTTGGAAGTTTATGACATCAAACTTGATCAATTACTCGATTCTTTTGCCTTCACCTTGATCGATGCCACGCCGACCAGTGGCACCGTCATCGTTTCATTCACAACCTTTGATAAACCGCGTAGTTTTGCGTTAAAATTGGTAACCAAAGGTGGCACCTGGTCGTTGACTGATGGCGCTGATAATCCCATCGCTGCGCTCAGTCAATTAGTGATGATGTCGTTGCTCATGCATGGCATGGAAACCATCGCTCCTGCCCAACCACCACCACCGGCCCCCATTATTAATGACGGGGCACTCTAATCGACACTTGCCGTAATTAGGTCAACTGCGCTGGTGGTTGATGACCATTCAGATAATCAGCGACATCCATGGCGCGTTTACCCGCTGGCTGCAAACGATGAATAGCACACGCGCCATTTCCACAGCCTATTAATAATCGGCCATTAAGCGCGAGAACTTGTCCCATCGTGATTGGCGGTGCATCGTAAACGGGTGAGACTGATAAAATCCGCATTCGTTCGTTATTCGCTAACGCCCAACACCCCGGAGCAGGAGTCTAGGCCCGTACCCAGCGTGCAATTTCGATCGCCGTCGTATTAAAATGTAAATGACCGTCCTCTGGTAATAATTTGCGACAGGTCGTAACCAATGACTCAACTTGTGCGACCGGCGTGATCGTGGGGTAAGTGTCTAAAAAGCGTTTGATGGCCACGGCTGATAGCGCTGCCATGGCATCGTGTAATTCTGGTAAAGTGGTCTGCTCCGTTATCGGTAATCGTTCACTGAAGTACATCGGTCCAGCATCGAGGCCGCGTACCATACGCATAACCGTTACGCCAGTTTCCGTTTCACCAGCGCGCAAAACCGCCTGCAAAGGACTGGCACCACGCCATCGTGGCAATAATGACGCATGTAAATTAATACATCCACCTCGCGGAAGATCTAAGATATCCTGACGTAATAATTCCCCATAAGCCAACACCACAAATAAGTCAGCTTCTTGTAATTGAGGTGCTAATGCCTGGCCTTTCATGCTGTCTGGTTGCCACACGGATAACCCTAATTCGAGGGCGGCCTGTTTCACCGGTGATGGTTGCACGTGTTGGCCACGGCCAGCTGGACGATCTGGCTGCGTCACGACGCACGTCACCTGAGTGTGTGCTGCTAAACATCGTAAGGTCGGCACAGCGATATCCGGTGTGCCCATAAATACCGTGCGCAACATTATGACGCGTCCACCGCAGGTTTCAGGATTTCATCTAACATCATGGTAATGGCCGTTTCGCACGGTAATTCACATGACACGACAATATCGTCGCCTTGTAAATCAACTAATGACTTTGCGGGTTGCACACGGATTGGACGACGATCTCCATGCAAAATTACCACATGGTCTGCCATGATTTGTGCGTCAGCGAGCGTTGCTAATTCACGCACCGTTGCATCCGCCGCAGCCGGCAACATACCTTTTCCAAACATTGGTCCACACACGACGGCTTCCCAGCTCACGATACGTTTAATCGCGTGCGCAGCGTCGCTAACCACGCTGTCGACACCTTTTGAATCACGTAATACGTCACCATTAATAACCTGATCCAAAAGACCATCGCTCACACGTTCGCTGAGGTAATGATTAAATAATGCTTCTTGAATCGCGCGTAGGCAACGCCCACGACCAAGGCGTTCGATGATCCCTTTCGGCAAACGTTTACCTTGCAATAAATCACTGCCCCAACGCGCATCTGTTCCATCATCATTCGGGTGTAATGGCATATAATTGGGAATGCCAATATGGCGTAAACGATCGACTATCGCTTTCGCGCGTAGATAGCCATCGTTGTCCCGCCCCTTACGCAACGTACAGGTCCATTGCAAACGCGACACCGTCTCCGACACCACTGGTTTGTGCGACGAGGTCATTTCAAGGACACGCATCTTTCCCGCGACACCTGCTCGGCGTAAGGGACCTGGATGGTCCACTACCGAAATGGGAATGCTAAACCATTGCACGCATCTTCCTTCCCGATCACGATTTCCAGCGCAACCGACCAGCGATTCGTCAGCCGAAACCGAACGGGCAATGGCTGAACGAACTTGTCCGGTGCTCAAACCATTTTTTTCGACCTTCAACCAGTAAAAGTCGCCCGTATGGGCCGGTTGACGGGCTAAGACTTCAGCACAACTGCGATCTTTTCGACCACAACGCGCCTCTACTCCAGGTAAATCTGCTGTACTACGTGCCTGCATGCTTGGGAGTGTGGGTCAAACGAACGATTTGGAAAGGAAGGGAACCGCAACGCCTTACGCCAGCAGAGATTAGTGTCATGTTCCATGCTAGGTCCTCTCCCACATAAGTCTGCGCAATTGCCACAAATTATAGTGTAGACTACCCAACTTCTTCCCAACCCTTTACTCTTTACCACAGTTGTACCTCCAGTGACCGACCACGATCCGCACCTGAACAAAACCTACGGCAATGTCCGACTCACCGTACGACTCGGTAATGGTGCTATGGGTGCTGTTTATCAAGGCTGGCATGAGCGCTTTCATCGCGAAGTCGCCGTCAAAGTGCTGCTGCATACCAACGCGAAAGCGACGGTTAAAGAACGATTTCTTCGTGAAGGTCAATCAGCCGCAAAAATTAAACACGAAAACGTCGTCCAAGTCATGGACGCCGGCGAACATCAAGGCATTGCTTATTTAATCATGGAATTGGTCAATGGCTACAGCCTTGGCCGTATTATTGATGAAAAAGGTCCGTTACCATGCGAGGCCGTTGCCCACATCGGCGCGCAAATTGCCCTCGGTCTCGCCGCGATTCATGCCAAGGGCATAATTCACCGCGATATTAAACCCGATAATATTTTAATTGGCTCAGATCGGAAAGTAAAAATTACGGATCTTGGTTTAGCAAAACAAACCGATGATCCAGAAGTAAATCGATTAACCGCAACTGGCATGGTCGTAGGCACACCATTATATGTGTCGCCAGAAGGTATTCGCGATCCACAATCGGCCACGGGCGCGACGGACATTTATGGTTTTGGCGCCACGCTTTATCATTTATTAACGGGCCATCCGCCATTTCAGGCCGCAACCCCCTATGAAGTGATGCGCGCCCATTTGGAACTACGCCCGCAGCCACTACGAGAAATACGCAGCGATATTCCCACGGGATTAGCCCAACTAGTCGAACGTTGTTTACATAAAAATCCAGATAAACGCCCGACCGCTATTGAATTAGCAAACCTCCTAAGTGGTGGCGCCAACCTAAAAGCCAGCAGCGGCCGCGGTCTCGCCGCTTTAGTCGGTGTCTCTATGCTGTTGGTCATCAGCGCAGCGATCGTCGGCTGGTTCGGTTGGCAACATTATCGACAACCCCTTATTGAGGCTCCTGCTACCGCCACGGTACAATTCACGTCCAATTATCCCGCCTGCGAAGTACGCGTTGATCAAGGTGCGTGGTTACCATTAACCGATCTCGGAGTGCGCTTACGTGCCGGTAAGCATCATCTAGAAGTACGCACGACCCATCCAGGTGCCTATTTACGCTACGCCGATGAATTGACCGTGATAGATGGTGAACAACGCACGGTACCAATTACGTTAGCGCCACAATCTATTCCAACTCAGCGCGTACCAGTCCCAGGCGATGGCATGTTATTTGTTAATGGCAGCGCCTATGGACTCGACCCCATGTTTACCGCGACCCAGGCTGGAAGTTATGCCCTTGGTCGATGGAATGGCGTGCGCTGGATGACGTTGAATGCCACGATTAATGACCGCGGCCAAATCGCGGCCGGCGCAGCGGTCATGCGCGACCGCCCTGATGGAGCCGCCTGGTGGCGAACCCATGACGATAATGGACTCAAGGTTATGCAGCACCATGTGGTATGTTGGTGGGAAGCCAATCTCGCTCGTGAACGCGCTGCCTTACCACCACCGCCAGGATGGATGACCCAAGGCCAACGCCAAGAACAGCCCGCATTGGGATTAACTCCTGGGATCGTCGCTGCCCTCATCGAACAATTCAGTTTGCAATTGCCTAAGCCCTCCCAAGCGCTGCGCCTATGCGGCAACTACCATTCCCCGATATGGACCACAGAAAACGGTCGCTTATATGTCGTCGGTGGCACCGCTATTAACGCCTTGCTGATCATCACGCCGACCGCAGAAACTGGCATATCCGCGCCTAAGTAGCTCTCCTTGCGCGTTCTTAGGTGTGCTGAGGTGGATAGTGGCAAGACGCATTTTTCCATTTGTTCGCGCATCTAAGGGCCAGAAGCTGCCGCTCTCTGCACTGCATCATTCATGATGCCCCTTCCGGATTTCGCATGCGTTATTGTTGGCCACATTTTTTCGTTCTGAATTTCTGCGCGCACTTGCGGGTGCTCCGCACGCTCCCCGCGTTTATACTCGTTTTAATTTTTTCCCAGCATGCCGCCACAGCCGACATGGTGATCTTAAAAAATGGCCAACGGATATCTGGAACCATCGACCACACCGCTGATGTCGGACCCGATCAAATAGCGATCAACACCGGCAATGGAATTTTTTATCTTCCAAAAGATTCCATCGCAGTTGAAGATCTCAGTTTCGAAGCACGCAAGGCTCGCTTAAACAAAGATGACTATAAAGGCCACGTCGACTTAGCGATGTGGTGTCGCTCAAAAGGCATGTCTGAAGAAGCACTGAAATTACTTGATTTAGCCGTTCGTAAAAAAGAGGTCACCCTCGCTGTACGCGCGATCTATATCCGTTTAGTCGATGAAATTCGTGGACCAGAAAAAGCCTTAGAGCTCTATCGCCGCTACCGCCAAGATGGTGGTGATGATTCCGCGACCATCGCACGACTTGATCAGCTCGAAGCTGTTATTCGCGAATACGAAACGCAAGGTACCGCCGTTTCGAGTACTCCCACACCACCAAAAGTATTACCAACCGTGCAAGGCGGACTTGAAAGCAAAGGCTGGGACAATGAAGCATTGCAATGGAGCAACCCCGTTAAACCCCAAGTCATCAACATCGTCACCGAAGCCGGCAATACCCCCGCATTAAAAATTGAATTCTCCGCCGGGGACAAAGATAAAGCCACCATTAAACGCAGCGCACGCCTGACCATTGGCCAAAATAGCGTGCTGACTTTCCAAGCGCAAAACATTAGCGAAAAACCAATATCCGTTGCTATCGCCGTCAAAACTGGATCTAAATATCTTTTTCATGAAAGTCCGCAGCAATTAATTAAAACCGGTGAAGCGTTTCAGAAAATCCGATTCGACCTGAAATCCGCTAATTTTAAATCCGCCGCCAGCAATTGGGAAAACAATACCCCGGTAGCTGATTTAAATGACGTCAAAGAAATACAAATATTGATCTATAATGGCCAGCAAAATGGCACGTTAATTATATCCGGGATGGGATTCCCGACCAAGCCTGAATTGTAAGAATCGCCGTTTATATACTGCGACGCTGACCACACAGGAACAACAAGCGATTAATAAATTTGGTCCAGGTGCATTTGGTAATGAGAGAAAAGATCAAGGCTTTGCTCTGCCGAAACCGGTGGATGCAAATGTCTGTTAACTACACCATGAAATGATAATTTCATGGTGTTTTAAATAGCTTCCTATTACGTCATTTCCGTAAACGTCGCATCGCAATCACCACATACCCAATCTATACACGCCCAGGCGTTTTTATGATCAGCTACGGCTTCGCCGATCAGCGAACCGACGGTCGATCCGCCTGGGATGGTGGTTATTCCCTGTCCTACCGTTCCAATAGTCACGCGACGTGCATCTAGCCCACCGGTCCAGGCTGCTGCAGCGGTATGCCAGTCACCGCCAACCATACGGACAATGGCGGGCAAGGATGGATCCAATGGCACCCATTCTCCGCCAGCGATTTCTGTTTCTAGCCAAAAATGGGGATTCGCGATGGTGCTTTGTGCAACAATTCCCGCAATTAAACGCCATGGTCGTTGCCGATCATTCAGTAATGAAGCCAACGCCATGGCACAATCCAAACAGCTGCCCGACCAACGCGGCTGAGAAAATTTTCCGATTGAGAGTTCGGCGGCATATTCAGCGTGCGGATGATGGCGATACAGGTATTGGAATGTCCCCGCCACTTCGCGCATTAATAACAACAATAATGCGTGATCATCGTGTATTGACGAGAGCGCTGCGCGTGGAGTTAATCGCACTTCGCTGGTTAATAGGACCGCCGCATCAGCCGTTGGCAATTCTCGCGTCAACCGCCACCAAGATTTTTCCTCTTCAACGATAACCCCCGGCGGATTAAGTAGTTCATTTTTTTCAATTTGTTGATGGGCCGTTGCTTGAGCGCGTGAAATCCACCAACTCAACGAAGTATTCGGCGTTGGCAAATAAATCCGACGTTGTTGTTCCCAACGAATATGACGCGGACGATCCATGCCCGCGACATACGGTGCAAAAAATGTGAGGTAGGTTCGCCAACGGCGCGCAAGCGCCGGACAACGGTCGAGGTGGCCCCAGCACAACCAGTTAGAACAGGCAAATAAATCAATTAAACCAACATCGTTTTTTGGTAAACCAAGGTCTAACCAACGATAAATTTCTTCGATCGGAACATGGACAAAATCAGCCAACGCATCCGGTGACATGGGCGCATAAGGATGCGCCAAATCAGGATGCAGTATGGAATTGGACGTCACTTAGCGCCCTGGACGTGGACCATCATCCGTGGGCACACGATCAGTTGCGATACCAACATCTTCCGCAGCTTCGTCTTCTGGTTCATCAAGGATATGCCGCCCTGCTCGCCATTTTTTCCACATATCCAAGAAAGCCAGAATGATGCCATAGAGCACATAACTAGTCGTCGCAACAGCCAAGAACCAATAAGGGAATAAGACTAAAACACCCACGCCCGTAATGATCAACATGAAAGGACGGAAACTCAATCTACCAAAAAGCGTGTTGCCAATATGAGGAAAACGCATGGTGCTGACCATCATCAGTGATGAAATAAAGGTCATAATAATAACCAGCCAACGGAATGGATCTAAGTTTTCAATACCAGTGTATTTATAACCTTTACCAACTTCCTGAGTTGGCCACACCGTTTGATGATTATAGAGAATAATCCACGAACACACCAACGCTGCTGCTCCTGGAGAAGGTAGCCCACGAAAATAAGGCGTCGCTTCATCGCTATGTTCGACATTGTAACGTGCCAAACGGATTGCCGCCAAAATGGGATATAAAACCGTTAAAAACCATAACACGCGTTGACCATGATCGAATACGCCTGATTCGCCAAGCACTAATCGATGCATTAAAATTGCGGGGGCAACACCAAAGCTAACGACGTCGCTCAATGAATCCAACTCCGCGCCAAACGGCCCAGCGGTGTTAGTCATGCGTGCGACTTTTCCATCTAACATGTCGCACACCATCGCGACAAACACCATAATGGCGCCAACTTCCAGCATATTATGCGCCGCGCATAATATGGCTGTGATGCCGCTCGCCAAATTACCCGCCGTCAACAAAGTCGGCAATACCGGCAGCGTTTTTAATCGACGCATGCCTTTACGCATGGAATTAAGCCGATTACTCATAAGTGCTTTCGCTTTAACATATGGTCCATTTGCATGATAGGCAGTCTGGCGCGTGTTGGCACAAGACAATCATAAGCTTACTCGGCAAAAAATGAACCTGCTTCAGGTGCTGTAAGTCGTTTTAAGTCGATTTATGCTGCAAGGTAACCAAAATGGTTTCGCCACATTTGACGCGCTGGCCGACCACCACATTGACAGTGTGCGGATAACTAAGTGGAACCCATAATTCGGTACGACTGCCAAATTTAATCATCCCGTAAAGTTCGCCACGCGCTAAATGATCTCCGACCCCGTGCGTACAAATGATACGCCGGGCGATGAGTCCTGATAATTGACGCAGCATAATTTTTAAGCCCGATGCCACGCTATCATCGGCCACAATTCCAATAGTATTCGCTTCATTTTCGTGACTGACATCCGGATGACGTGCATCAAGAAATTTCCCAGGCGTATAGTGCGCGTAAGCAATCGTGCCTGCCAACGATGAACGATTCACATGAACATCAAATACGGACAGGAAGATGCCAATACGCACGACCCGACCGTGAATGAATTCGGTTTCTTCAACTTCGGTAATATCTGCCACCACACCGTCGGCGGGGGCAATTAAACACTGCTCATTGCCTTGCGGTTTACGCGCAGGGTTACGGAAAAAAGCGACGGTAAATAACCAGAAAAAGGCAGCGACGGCGAGCCCAATCCAGCGGGCGATTCCATCAGGCAACAACCACACACCCCAGCCCAGCACCAAGGTCGCCCAGAATAAAGTCGGAATTCCCCAACGTGCGAAAGTCATGAGCCAACTCCTGCTGCCTGTAAACGATGTAAGGTCAGCGCAAAAGCACAGAACAGCGTTGCGGCAACGATACTTGAACGCCAAAGCGTCCCTACCACACGGTACCAAGCCATTAACCAAATAATAATGAGCATGACGAGAATGCGTTCCAACATGGCAGGATTATTATGATGCCAGAACACTCCTAGCAGGGCAGCGTACCCCAATAAACGGTACATTTTTCCGAGGTGCGGTAGCCGAGCATAAAAGCTTCCGACATCCACATGAGGAGCATCACGATAGCGCATGGGCCGGGATTGTGGACTTAAGTGGTCGGGCGCAACCCATCACGCCAATTTGCAACAAGCTGCCATGTCTACCAAAGTTCGGCCATCCGCTCACTCAAACGAAATGCCTGGGGCAAAAGCCGTCCAATAATTACCAAGAACCCATGATTAATGCACTCACCGGATCTAACGGCACCCCATGCAAGGCCACTTTTGAAATCCAGTTCATGCCTGGAGGCATTATTTCAGAAGGTGGCACCCGCAAACGATAAACCAAGAGAAAATATGGCCGACACTCTGGTAGACTGTCATCATTACAATATCCCACTAATTCGACTTGGGCATTGGTAACACCGACCAAGGTTTTACCGGCCACCAACGCTAACTGGCGTAAAGAAACTAAGCCCGAACCTAATTGGCCGGCTTCTGGTGGAATGGGAGTTGCATGCAAGGCCACGCCATATTCATCAATCAAAAATTGTTCGCCGCCATGATCGCGCGTCACCACAACGCCCAAGCGCACCTCTTTGGCGTCATAATTATTTTCGAGCGAAGCGGGCATCGCATACCACGTATCCTCGGTTAATGAATGAAGGATGTCCATTTCGATTTTACGCGTGAAGCCATTAATGCGAAATAGCTCTCGACGTGGCATCGCTAAAACTAACTGCGTATCTTCATCCATAATAACATTCTCTTCATCCAGCGTTAGTGGTTGGAACTATCTGTTTTCACTTAATTAAAAGAATACCAAAGACACCGTTACGCCCGCCGCACGCGCATGCGCTCAGCAGCGACAATCACGGATAAATCCCGCACCGCCTGGGCGATATCACGATTGATAATCAAATAATCATAACGATCCCACACCGTCAATTCACGGTCTGCTTCGGACAAACGCCGACGAATCGATTCTTCTTCTTCCGTTCCACGACTGCGTAAGCGTGATTCAATTTCGGCTCGATTCGGTGGTACCACAAAAATATGTAACGCACCTGGAAACGTTCCGCGAATGGTGAATGCCCCCTGCACATCAACATCTTTAATCACACTCCGTCCAATCGCGAGATGTTCCTCGACAAATGAACGCGGTGTTCCGTAACTGTGTTTGCCAAATACTTGAGCATGTTCCAATAGTTGCCCACGATCAACGCGGTCGGCAAATTCTTGATCGCTAACAAAAATATAATCTGTGCCATCACGTTCGGTGCCACGCGCTGGACGAGTCGTGACACTTAGGCACCGAACAAATTCTGGATACTGTTCGACGAAGGCCTGCATTAAGGTGCTTTTGCCTGCGCCACTGGGGCCAGACAAAACCACGAATAAAGCGGGAGTCTTATGATGGGGAAAAGGAAACGTGGCGGTGCCCATGGCCGCAGGCTAACGGCCAAATGAAACGCACGCAACGACACTCACGCCATCCGCCAGTCTACGACCCGTCCAAGTCATTTGATTGATACGCTGGTAAGGTCTAAGCATCCCCCAGGCTTCCAACTGGTGAAACTCACACACTCTGCGAACATGGAATTTTTGCGACAGCTGGTGTTATATGGCACTTTGATTGCCGTTTTCTGGGGCGGAATTGTGCTGATGAAGTCATTAGCCCGGATTGATGTGCCAATAGGCTACACCGATGTGCGGGATCTTCCTGAATATTCGTCATACCGCGCAGATCAAACGGTTCGCTTTGCGAACTACCGCGTTGGTGATGGTGTGTGTTATCGCTTGGGCTCCGATGAAGACCTCGCCATCAATTTTGGTTGGGTCGCGGGCCTCCCAGGCGACAGCTTCGCAATTAGCGGTGGTCACATCCTGATAAACGGAAAACCAGCAGTTCACGGCGAACCGGTCGAAATGGGCGATTGCGGTCCGGTGCACATTCCCCGCGACCACCTCTTTATTGTGACAGATCAACATCAACGTGACAGTTTGTCTTATGGCCCATTACCTGCGTCGGCGTTAATTGGTCGTGTCGGTGAACTGCCATGAGCACCTTTCTTGAAGCCCTCGGTCCTCGACGTTTAGGTTTCGCTTTCCATTTAATTGCTGCCATCTGTGGATTATCTGCGGCTTACCTGACATGGACAGCCACTGAACGCTGGCTCGGTATCTATGCCCTAGATAAAGCCCAGGTCGCGGCACTAGCGGGCGATCTCCGCGCGATGCATGATGCGGCAAAAGATGCCAGTAATTATTTACCCGAATTAGCGGCGCCTGGATTATTGGCCATTGATTGGTCAGATCCTCACGCCACAGCAGCCATTGAACGTTTAATAAATCGATTACCGAACCAGCAGCGGCCCTCAGTAGAAACGATGTTGGCCCTGCATCACGCGATGCATCAATTACCGAACTCACCAACATTAAACGGTAGTGATGAACAATTATTAAAATCGATACACAAAATACGCCAGGGCTTACCAACTGCGCCCCTAGAATTCGTCTCGTCAGATCCACCATCAGCGCCAATCTGGGGATTTTTCGTTCAACAACAATTTATTACCGCTTGGACTGATGGTAACCGCAACGCGATACGAAAAGCCGCGGGTAATTTACGTTTAGCTATGCCCAGTCACCCAGAACAACGCTATGTGACATTTATTAATAATGCGCTGACCCCAGACATTAAAAAAAATATCCTAGTCGAGCAGGCGAAACCATTATCTAGCGACGTTGGCGCGCTGGCTTTCACCCGGATTTTACGCCAATTAGTTACCTTGGTACCCGAACGCAGCGCTCTATTCCTGCCGTTGATTCCACCAGATATTCGCACGCCAGCTGAAAATGCCGCCTGATTAGGGAACGATAAAACACTTGAGCAACTGGTGACTAGCGCATTAAAATCGGGGACCCTCCTACGCACCGTCGTCGCGCTCATTGAACGCAGCTTAACCGAACAGCGCTATGATTTGGCCAAGCAATTAGCGGCGTCACTCAAAGAACCAGAACGCGCCACTTGGACGCGCGCTGTGGCACAAGCCGCTGGTGATTTGGCGACCCTGCAACAACTCACGCTAGATGCTGGATATATTCCAACCGTGTATGGGCTACAACAGCAAGTTAATCACCTTCGCTTTCACCTTATTTCACCCGCCGGTATTGCACCATCGGCAGCAATACAAGTTCGTATTGGCAATGAGGCCCTAGCCGAAGAACGGATTCAGCGCTTAGGTAGTTTAGTCAATATTACGCTAGGCGAACAACGCGGTCCCGTGGTTATCACTTGTGACAAATTCACGATCTACAGCGGTACGATTCCATGATTATTTGCCAGTCCTGTGCTAACTCCAATACCTTAGGCACCATGTATTGCCGCAAATGCGGGAAAAAATTAATTATCGATATGGCAGCGATTGAACGATCCGTCGCTAGCTCGATTAAGACAGACAATGACTCTGCCTTTCTGCGTTCCGGTCGCAGTGCCATTGCCTTATGCTCGTTCGCGTTGGTCTGTGCAGGTGTTTATCGTTACGTCGTAGTTCCACCGATGCCACCAACTGTCATGCCACCTGTTCCCATCACGGCATTATTTATTGATAAAAAAGATTCTCATAAAATAAGCGACGAAGCGGTTGCCCGCAATGAGCCCTATACCGCCGCCGGTCGTTTTACGACTTGGAGACGAACACAAAGTGCCACGCTTATTAAGGACCTCACGCTAGATGCTCCACGTTTACGCGCGTGGCACGATAAATTAATGGCGAGCGTTGATAACGATGGTGTGGTAAATGAGGCCGAGCCGCTCGCCGCAACCGCATTAACAGCACTCGCCTTACAATCATGGCCACACGATCATCGGTCACTGACAACCATCACGCGTATGCAAACTTGGTTACGATCTCAAACCGACGGTTTGGTGCGAAAAGACCCGTTAACTTCTGCGTTAGTCACCTGTGCTTTAGCCGATTGGGACGTGTTACCGCCACCATTATATGCGCAGATGGAAATTGCCTTACTGGATGGCAAGGCCGCAGCGTGGCAATTATGGTTACTGCCATTGCATACACGCGAACAACGACCAAGCGAATTTGCCGCGCTGCGAAAAGCAGCAGACCATCAAGTCTGGCTTGGCCTACTCAAATTATTGGATCCCGTAAACACTGCCGCAATTCCGATTAATCAAATTTCTCCGCTAACATTGACCACCGGTGAACACCGCATGGCATGGACTTATTGTGCTTGGTCGACGGCGGATGATCCTGAAAGACTCATAAAAACGTTAGCCGCTTGGTCACAACAAGATCCCGCACCAGTACAGGCACCATTAATCGCGCGCTGCGGGCCATTAAGCGCCTCTGCCGTCGCGTTACTCGCCATTTCAGCCCCCTGGCGTTTACCAAGCACTTGGTTGCCCCCAGCTCCCGGCCGTTAAGAGGATAAAAGAAAAATATCTATCCGGCTGACAACGCTTTAATTTTTGTTATAAACTATTCGGAAACTCCCGCCAAAACCGCACCTGCGGATCAAGCGCATCCACCAAACCCTGTTCAGGGCACTTAGGCGGAAAAACCGAGGGAATAGCAAAGCTATTTCGAGGTATTTTCAACGCAGGCGGGCGCTTGAGAGCAAGTCGGTCGACGTGCGCAAGTTTTCAGACAGCTTCTTAGGCTCAGTAAAGTGAGTAACCGGTGCCTGGCACAGTAACGATTCCCAAACCAAAAGCGAAACCCGTGGTGTTTACAACACCAGATCGGGGCTGGAAGATCGTATTATTTAATGATGATGTCACCCCGTATGACGTCGTCATATTTGCACTACAACGTGCAGTTGGCCTTAGTTTAGAAGTCGCTGAAATGGTCACCAAAGAGGCGCACCGAGAAGGTCATGCGGTCGCAAAGCGCGGACTCAGCGAAGAAGACGCAAAAATAATGTGCGCGGGATTACGAAAATGGTCGCGTATAGATGGCTTATGCCCTGGTGTTCATTGCGAAGCACAAGCCGACGATCCGTAATATTTACTGGCATTAATTGGCTGAACCAAGTTGGCTAACCACTCCTTGGCATGAGCTCATTGGTGTTCGTTTGAAGATTCTTTCCTGGATTGATAACCATTCAAAAAGCGCGTTTCGGTGCCACCACTTTACGTTTCATTACTACAGCGTTAGTACAGCGAAAACCCGCAATGAATCAGGCGATTCTATTGCCCGATTAAAATGATGCTGTTGTGCCGTTCGTCACTTTGCGCCATACTCACAGGCCAACTCTGCCAATGTCATAAATCGCAGAATAAAAGGGAGGTCTTCAATGCGATCGGGAATACGTATTCCTTTGTTGGTTAAATACTTAGGACCAATTGCAGGCTGCTCTACCTGGATCTTCTTCGGTAGTCCGGTTGGTTGGTCTGCCGAAGCCAAGCTCCCACCACCAATTGATCCCCAGGGTGATGAGCTTTCTTTGTTTAACGATTTACCCGTCGTGGTGTCGGCTTCCCGTCAGCAAACCGCGATCAATAAATCCCCCGTTCCCGTCAGTGTCGTCAGTAGCGAAGACATCCAAGCTGGAGGTCATTATCGAATCGAGGAAATGCTACGCTTTGTTCCCGGAGTCGACGTCCTGCGCATCGATCGAAATTATTACGCGGTGGGGGTACGCGGCTTTCATGGCACCATTTCTGATCGCACATTGACACTCATTAATGGTCGCAATGCCGACTCATCAACGTTTGGCGGATCCGAATTTTATCGCCAGCCACTGCTCGTCGGAGATATTGATCACATTGAAGTCGTACGTGGCCCAGGCAGCGCCGCCTGGGGTGCAAATGCTTATAATGGTGTCATCAATATTATTACCAAAGATCCCGAAGACACCCTTGGCATTCAGGGAGCGTCGACCGTCACTGGTTTTGGCGATTCGTACACAGAAGCCCGTTGGAGCGAAGTCAGCGGCCCATTCAGTTGGCGCATCGGCGGTTTTTACGAATATCATCGCTCTAGCAGTAACGCCTTAGACGACCAAAGTTTTCCCGATAACGATTGGGGCGAGAAAAAAGGCACTGACAATGAGGTTGTTTTACGTTTAAATAGCGCAACCACCCTACGCGGGGGACTTGGCTACGCCCTGATTGATTGCGGTTCGTTTGAATTTCTTGGCCGCCAATCCACCAATGAGGATAGCTTCGAAACTACACGCGCATTTCTCCGTTTTGATCAAGATCTATCAGAAGACTTTTCCTACCGCCTTGGCTGGTACGGCAATTTTCTCAACACGGTTCGACAAGCGGTATTTAATGACCGAACACAAGAAAATGTTGCTGAACTCCAACTCGATTACCAAGGATTTCATCAACACAAAATCACCCTCGGCGGTGAATGGCGAGCGATTGACATTGAAGCTCTCAGCAACGGCAATCCAACGCAAATCAACCTTATTAATGCTCCGTATCATGAACAGCGTTATGGCGCATTCTTAATTGATCGTTGGGAAATGTTCGAACGATTCGCCTTAGAAGGACAACTTCGCGGAGATAATTATTCCGGCACCGAATCAGATTGGGCAGGCCGCGTAGCTGGGCTCTATGGCATCGATAAACAACAACACCATGTGCTTCGACTCGCTGCCGCGCGCGCTTATCGCACTCCACTTCCAGCTTTACGAA
>SYDV01000372.1 GCA_005801395.1 Planctomycetia bacterium
AGTCGCTTAAATCTTGGCCGCTGAGGTGGTGATCGCCATAGCCGCTGCCATCGCCAACAGGAATATACAAATGACCATCTGGTCCAAATTGAAGACAACCGCCAAAATGATCAAGACCGGAATGCCAGCGAAGAACATGAAACTCGCTATTTGGAACTATTTGTGGAGTTCCATCTTTGTCGGTGTTGAGCGTATAACGAACCACGTAGGAATGCCCAGGCAATGGTCGCACATCGCGATAATAGACATACATATAACCATTGTCAGAAAACTGAGGATGAAACGTCATGCTGTAAACATTACGTTGTTGTGCGCCGGGTAATTTTTTGGTGCTCAGATCAATGAGCAAGTTTGTTTCGGTAACCTCGTTACGGTTGGGAAAGGTAACTATTTGACCATCGCGGGTGACGACAAACCACGTGCGACGATCAGGCGCTAATTGCAAATCAACCGGGCTGTCGAATGACAAGCTGGAAAACAAGCGAACGGTGCTACAAGGCGATGGTGGTTCCGGCGCGCCGACGACTTGGGAGGTGGTCCACGCAACACGAACGTTTGTATCAAATGACGTTGGTGTTTCTACGGCTGGCAACGGGAGTAAAATTAGGCTGAGTAGGCTAACCAAGGATAAATGAGCGTTTGTGGCCATCGACATGTGAATTACTTCTCCCAAATAAGGCTAGGATTGGATGATGAAACTTGGTTTAATCTCTACTCACGTTTCAAAAATTGGACAGACCACCCTTGAAACGTGAATTCTAAACGCACCAAACCCACGAGGGTTGCGCTTGTCCGTGATTTATTCGCGAATGAGAATGTTCATTTCATCTGTGAAACAAATCTGTTTCACTCAGCAGTAAAAAGAAGAGAAATACGTACGAAACGTTACATTTTATGGATACATTTTGCTATGATGAACCATGACGACGTCTCAAGAAACTAGATTGTCAGACAAGATAAAAACCTGGCAAAGATGATGCAGTATCTGAGAGCGATAAAATTCACGGCAAGTTCTTAACATTTTGGAGCTTCACATGACTACTCCCCGATGGCTGATTGATCGACGTACGATGCTGCGCGGTCTTGGTGTCAGCATGGCATTGCCCTTACTGAATGTCATGACCCCGCCAAAAATTTATGGCGCTGATTATAAAGTAGTGCCCAAAAAAATACCGGTGCGCTATTTAGCGATGTACGTACCCAATGGATTGGCGCCAACGCCACAGGGCAAAGAAGCGGATAAATGGACACCGAAAGAAGGTCCGTTGGTTGAGCTGCCAGAGATGCTCAAGTCGTTAGAGAAAACGAAGAGCCAGGTGTTGGTGCTAAGCGGCATGCATAATGAGCTGCCATTGAAGACGAAAGGTGGCCACCATCCACGCGCCACTGGCTTTTTGTGTTCATCGATGGTTCACGGCGGCACAGAGGCGGCAAAGGGTGGTGAAATTAATAGCGGAAGTATGTCGATCGATCAATTGATGGCGAGTAGTTTGGGAGCGTTTACTAAATTGCCCTCCATCGAATTAGCGATGGAAATTCCTGGAAAAGGCTTTGCTTCAAATACCGGCGAAAATATTCTTTATGGTAGTCATTTGTCGTGGAGTTCTCCGACCTCACCGATTTCACCTGAAATAGATCCTAAAGCGGTATTTGATCGGTTGTTTCGTACGCAAGGTAAAGCTGGTGGCGCTCAGGCGGTGCCCATTTCAGCTGACGATGATCAAAGTGTACTGGATGCGGTGTTGGCGAATTTAACGTCATTTAGTAGCACAGTTGGGGTCGAAGACCGACGCAAACTAGACGAATTTACTTCTTCTGTACGTGAACTTGAAAAGCGTTTAGAGCGTGAAGTAAAATCAGCAAAAGCTCCTCGTCGTATTGATCCAGCAGCCACTCGTGCCTTACCAGAGCTAGAAAAACAAACGAGTGCGGTTGGCGCGGTTGGAAAACGTGGCAACACCCAGGGTGCGATGCAGGCGATGTTGGATATTATAACCTTAGCGTTTTGGACTGATACAACTCGCATCGGCACCTTCCATACCGGAAATGAGGTCAGTGGTCGTAATTTTTCATTTATTAAAGGTGTCACTGGAAGCCATCATGAAATGTCTCATCATGAAAATAAGGCGGATAAGTTGGCTCAGTATATCAAAATAGGTATCTGGCATATAGAGCAATATGCTTATCTGATCAATCGTCTCAGCGTTATTAAAGAAGAGGGCGGAACGTTGCTTGATAATTGTATGGTCATGATTGGTTCAGGCATTCGCGATGGTAACAAACATGATGGCAAAGATTTGCCCATTATTCTTGCCGGTGGAGGCGGGGGTACGTTGAAAGGCGGCCGCCATCTCAACGTAGGTAAAGGAACGCCATTAGCGAATTTGCATGTTGAAATGGCCCAGCGCATGGGCGTTCAAGTGCCAAAATTTGCTGATAGTACAGGGCCGTTAAAAGGTCTGTAATGCTGTTATTTTATCGCCAAGCGCGACTAAAGTGCACATTAACCAGTTCGCATCCCAAGGTGCGAAAACCAGGTCATTTTGTATTTACTTTTGTTAAAGCCTGTGAACGAAATGCTTAATCCTGCCCGTTTATTGCTGCTCTGGAGCTTGGTTACTGTGGCCGTAGCCCTGGAAGATATCGACCTTAGCAAATTGGATTTCAAGCGTGATATCCAACCATTAATAACTACATATTGTAAAAACTGTCATGGAAATGCGAAGGCAAAAGGAGATATTAATTTAGAGCGCTTTACCGATGTGCGATCGATACAGTTGGCCGCGGATCAGTGGATGGAAGTTAAGCATTTGTTGGATGAAAACGAAATGCCACCGTCGACAGAAAAAGTAAAGCCAAGCGCGGAAGAACGCGCGCGTTTGTCAGCGTGGATTAATTGGGCAGTTGATAACGTCGATCCGTCATTAGTGGTTAAAGATCCCGGCAGCATAGTGCTGCACCGACTCAATAAAACCGAATTCAATAATACCTATCGGGATTTACTGGGTATTAAATACGGTGCTGCTGATGGTTTCCCTGATGATAACGGTGGCGACAGTGGTTTCGATAATAGTGCTGATACGTTATTTACACCCACGCTGTTCATCGAAAAATTATTGGCCGCTGCCACTCTTGGTTTGGATCAGGCAAAGGTAGAGCAGTTGTTTATCAAACAGCCTGCTGATACAGATAATGCCAAGGATCAACGAACGGCGGCTAAATTATCAGTAGAGGCATTTATAGAACGCGCATGGCGTCGGCCTGTCAAACCTGGAGAGTCTGAGCGGCTGTTAAAAATATATGATGCCTACATTAAAAAGAAAACCTCGTGGGAAACGGCGATGCGGCAAACGTATCGTCAAATTTTAGTGTCTCCGCCATTTATCTACCGAGCGGAAGAAGTTAAATTAGGTGCGCGTGAGCCATACGAAATTGGGCAGTATGATATGGCAAATCGCTTGTCTTATTTCATTTGGTCTTCGATGCCGGATGCAGAATTATTTGGCTTAGCGAAAGAAGGGAAACTGCACGATCCCGTCGTTCTTGAGCAACAAGTGTTACGTATGTTTAAAGATCCCAAAGGTAAATCATTTGGTTATCGTTTTGCTGGCCAGTGGTTGGGGCTTAATCAATTACGAGATGGTGGTGGCCCAGACAGTGATAAATATCCAGCTTTTACTGAGCAGTTGCGCGATAGTATGTGCGATGAACCGGCTGAGTTTTTTAATGGACTGATTAGTCAAAATCGCAGTATTCTTGATCTCATTGATAGTGATTATATTTACGTCAATGAAAGTTTGGCGAAAATATACGACATCAAAGGTGTGAGTGGCAATCAGATGCGACAAGTTCCTCGACCAGATAAAGGACGTGGCGGCGTCGTTACCATGCCGGGAGTATTGGCAGCGACTTCAAATCCTCAAAGGACGAGTCCTGTGCTACGCGGGGCGTGGGTATTATCGCATATATTAAATGCACCACCACCACCACCACCACCCAATGTCCCGCCCCTTGATGAAGAAATGCCCAAGGAAGTAACGAAAGAGAAAAAAGAGCCCACGCTGCGTGAGCGCTTAGAAAAACATCGTAGTGATCCGACCTGTGCATCTTGTCATAATCGTATCGATCCGCTCGGTTTTGGTTTGGAAGGTTACAATGTATTGGGTGAATTTCGCGCCCGTGATGAGCACGGGAATAAATTAGATACGACGGGTTCGTTGCTCACTGGTGAATCGTTCTCTAACGCGGCAGAACTCAAAGTAATTTTAATGAAACGCAAGGACGCTTTTGCTCGCGCCATGGTGGAGAAATTGCTCGCCTATGCTTTAGGGCGAAAAATAGAATTATATGACCGCCCAACGGTCTCGGAGTTGACTAAAAACTTGATCACAGACCAATATCGTATTCATGGTTTATTGATCGGAATTGTGAAGAGTTATCCCATGAATTATAAGCGTAATCAGCCGATTACTGCAGCGGCGCCTTAAATAATGATGCGGATGGCCGTTTAAATCGATTGGTGGTCGCATGAGCTGAAACAGGTCAATGCTGGAACACGGTCTGCGACTTTGTATGGCATAGAGCGGGGGCGTTATGACTTATACGGTAGATCGTCGTGCATTTTTGTTGGCTTCTGCGTCGTTCGTTGTTGGCAGTATGTGGTCGTGTGCAGCGGTGGTACGTCATCCAGTTTTTATTACTGACCCATTTCAATTAGGCGTAACCTCTGGCGATCCGACGGCAGATGGTGTGGTTTTATGGACGCGTCTGGCGCCATCTCCTTTAGAGGGTGGCGGCCTGGGCCCTGAATCTGTCGCTGTGCGTTGGGAAATTGCCCGCGATGAACGCTTCACTAAGATGGTGAATAGCGGAGAGGTTATCGCTCATGCACAAGCTGGTCATAGCGTTCATGTTGAGGTTAATGGTTTGGCACCGGAGCATTGGTATTGGTATCGCTTTCACGTTGGTACCTATGTTTCTCCGATTGGTCGTACGCGTACATTGCCGTTGGCGAGTGCTTTACCGACGCACTTGCGTCTCGCGGTAGCCTCATGCCAAAATTATGAACAGGGATTATATACAGCTTTAGATCACTTGGCAAAGGATGAGCCAGATCTGATATTATTTTTAGGTGACTACATCTACGAATATGCAGGTAAGGATAAGCAGATACGTCGCCACGTTGGCCCTGAGTGCACCACGCTTGTTCATTATCGTAACCGCTATGCACAGTATCGTTCTGACCCAGCATTGCAGCGTGCTCATGCTCAAGCACCGTGGATTGTCACGCCGGATGACCATGAATTTGATAATAATTGCGCGGGTGCTATTTCCGAAGAAAATAATATTGATCCTGTGGTCTATCTGGCTCGCCGTGCGGCGGCTTATCAGGCGTATTTTGAGCATATGCCATTGCGTCGTAGCGCATTGCCACAAGGCCCTGATATGCAGATTTATCGTCGCTTTGCGCTGGGTCGTTTGGCGCAAATTGATGTGGCAGATACGCGGCAATATCGCACTGATCAGCCATGTGGCGACGGAACTAAACCGCCATGTCCAGAAGCGTTAAGCCCAGCGGCGACCTTGCTTGGAATAAAGCAGCGGCAGTGGTTATTTGACGGTTGGGCACAATCATCAGCGACATGTAATATTTTAGCGCAGCAAGTAATGATGGGTCGAGTTGATCGTAAATCCGGTGAGGAGCAGGCGTTTAGTATGGATCAATGGCCTGGGTATGAAATGGAACGTCGTCAGGTGTTACAATATTTACATGAAAAACGCATCGCAAATCCGGTGGTGTTAGCAGGCGATATTCATACCAATTGGGCCAATGATCTAATTGGCGATTTCGCCGGACTCAATGGGCGCACCATTGCGAGTGAATTTGTTGGCACCTCCATTTCATCGGGAGGTAATGGCATTGCGGCGCCTAAGAATCTTGATGCTTTACTGCAAGAAAATGCATTTGTAAAATATCACAATGCCCAGCGCGGTTATTTGATGATAAATCTGCAACCGAAACAGCTGCAGTGTGATTTTCGTGTGGTGTCGTTCGTGGATAAACCCGGATCGCCAATCGCCACTGCTGCCAGTTTCGTGGTTGAGTCAGGCATTCCTGGCCCTCAACGAGTATAATTGATTTGAGCGATATTCATTTTCTGCTGCTTTTTCATGGGTGAGTAATTTATCTTATTGCGTGATAGTCGAGCGTTGAAGGTATCAATACCATGCTGAAAAATTTTGGCTCTCCAATAACGCCGTGGGCCGTAAATGATGATGGAGAATACTTTTTCAAGTTGTTAACTAGCGTATGTAGTAACCAACGATTTTTTCATTTTAGGAGCTAGTAATGTTGTTATTTGCCTTGGTTCGCGTGGCGGCCTGTGTGTTGATGTTATCAGTGGCTAATACGATGGCTGCCGAACGGCCTAATTTTCTCATTATTTACACGGACGATCATGGATATGGTGACGTCTCGACCTATCATCCCTCAGATGTTCAAACCCCGAATATCGATCGCCTAGCTAGTGAAGGCATGTTATTCACTCGCATGCGCGCCAATTGTACGGTGTGTTCGCCGTCGCGTGCGGCTTTGCTGACTGGTCGATATGCTGATCGTGTCGGAGTCCCAGGGGTTATTCGCACCAAGCGAGAAGATTCGTGGGGATATTTTGCTCCTGGTGTACCCACAATTGCGAATCTGTTGACGGCACAGGGGTATGAGACCGCGATTATTGGAAAGTGGCATTTGGGTTTAACTGCCCCCAATACACCAAATGACCGTGGATTCACGCATTTTCACGGTTTTTTGGGCGATATGATGGATTCCTATCTGACCCATCGTCGTGAGGGGAATAATTTTATGCGTTTAAATGGACAAGTAATAGATCCACCTGGGCATGCGACCGATTTATTTAGTGAGTGGGCTGCACAA
>SYDV01000373.1 GCA_005801395.1 Planctomycetia bacterium
ATTTGATGCGCGCGTTCTTCGCCGCGTTCGACATTGCGTCCCAAAATAGCCACGGCAGCACCGGCCTTGGCTAGGCCCGCTGCTAAAGCACCACCTAAGACGCCGGTACCGCCGATGATGACGGCGACATCGTTACTGAGATCAAAAAGTTCGGTGCTCATGGGGCGTCCTTGGTCAATGGCTCACATTGGGTTGTACGTGAGATGAGTTCGGGATCCTGTATTACTCGTCGATGAGTCAACCTAAGTAATTTTGCCGATAACGGATTGGAATAAATTCTGAGCGCACTCCATTGGATATTCGTCTGAATGCGGGGAATTGGGCACGCTTGGCGATATAAATGAACTGACGTTAGGCTCAGGTTCTATATTTGACTTCGTTGCGCGTGCGTTGTTCGACCGTGAAACCGTGTTGGCGAAGCCGTTCAGCTACCGCCGTGCGTTCTGGCAGACCTCCGTCCAAGGCACAACGTAAAATGGTACTACTGGCGCGATGATAGCCTAAAACCATGAGATGTGTGAGTTGGTCAAAAACGATTTTATCCGGCTGGTCAGCTGGGTTGGTGTTCTGTGGCAATTGGCCGTATTCATCTTGCCAGGCGATCACAACTGTGCTTAAGCCAAAAGCCGTCGCTTGGGTGATAAAATGGTCCAGGTCGGGGGTATCGCAGGTAGGCATGGGCGCGCGTTGTCTTGCGTCGTTTGGCCTTCGCCAGTACGAAATGCATCCGTGACTGATCGTATCGAAAAAACCGCCGCAATTTCCGCCGCCGCTAAGGCGCTTAGCGGTTGTCGTCGCCTGTTGGTGCTGACCGGAGCGGGACTGTCGGCGGATGCCGGGGTAGCGACCTTCCGTGGTGAAGGCGGGCTGTGGAATGCCTATAAGGCAGAGGATCTGGCGTCGTTGGATGGTTTTCAGCGGAATCCAGAATTGGTGTGGGACTGGTATCGTGAGCGTCGCATGGCGGTGGCCGAAGCGCAGCCGCATGCTGGTCAACGTAGCTTAGCCTTGTTGCAGCAACATTATCCTGGTGGCCAAGTGTTAGTGTCGACCACCAATGAAGATGATTTATTGGAGCGTGCTGGGGTAAAAAATGTAGTGCATTTGCACGGCTTATTATTTACCACGAGTTGCGTGGCTAAATGTGGCTGGTCCAAGCCCGATCATGACGATAATGCGTGGAGTATGGTGCCTTGTCCCATGTGCGGTGCGGCCACGCGTCCAGGGTCGGTGTGGTATGGCGAATCATTACCTTTAGGCGTCTTGGATCAGGTAGCGAAATTTGACCCGGATGGCTGTCTCTTAATTGGGTCATCCTGTTTAGTGCAGCCAGTGGCCTCGATTCCTTCGGATATTGCCGTGTTGTCGCACCCGGTCGTCGAAGTGAATACTGAAGACACGCCGTTTACGGAATTTGCGGAAGTGCATTTACGTGGCACCGCTAAAGAAATGTTACCTGGGTTAGTTGATTTACTCACCTCGCATATCATGCGTGCTCAGCAGGAACGCGGCGGGTGACAGAAGCCATCACGACGCTGCGGGATTCGGTGGCGCGTGCGTTAAACGAATTCGCACATTTGCCACCAGCGGGGGCAACCGTTGTGGTCGCCGTAAGCGGCGGTGTCGATAGCATGGTGTTGTGGGATATTTTAGCGGCAGAAAAGCGCTGGCATTTGCTCATCTATCATCTGGACCATGGATTGCGTCCAGAGGCCAGCGCGGATTTGGCTTTAATTCAAGCGCAGGAAAAGAAATTAAAATCAGTACAGGTTATTGGCGAGCAAGCGGATATTTTGGCACTTTCACGCATGTGGCATTGCTCTTTAGAAACCGCCGGTCGGCGATATCGCTATCAGCGATTAATGACCATCGCCGCTGAACGTGGCGCAACCGTGGTGATGACGGGCCACCATTTAGATGATCAAGCTGAAACGGTCTTGGCGAATTTATTGCGCGGCGCTGGTCCCATGGGACGTGCTGGTATGCCGCCTTAACGTCGATTAGCGCCAGGGATTTATTTAGCGCGACCGTTGTTGCAAGTGCGTCGCGCAGATATCATTGCTTATGCGCGAGCGGCGGACATTCCCTGGCTCGAAGATCACACGAATCGTGATGAGCAATTCAGTCGTAATCGATTGCGTCATGCTATTTTGCCAACCTTTGAGTTGGGGGCACCAGGTATTATTGCGGCTTTAGCGTCATTAGCGCATACCGCGCAAACCGAGGTTAACGCCTATGAAGTAGCTGTGGCAAAAGTTTGGAGTGAACGCGGTAGTGAATCGATTTCGTTAACAGAGGTAGTGACGTGGCCAGCGGATGTGCGGTTGCATTTATGGCGTAAATTATCCGACTCGTTAGGGATCGCTATTGAGCGAAATGGTTTGCGACGCATTGATCAATTAGCACTGGGATCACTTGGCCATCGCGTGCATGCCGGAGATTGGATGCTACTTAAACGTCGCGATCGATTAACCTGGGCGCGCGCGACGCCGATACCGGATAATGTAAGTAAAACAATTTCGCAGTCTGGCACGTATGCGCGTGGTAGTGAACGTTTAATCATTTCGGCTGCGTCGGTGCCGGAAAATTTTAAGCATGATCCGGATCATGCGGTAATTGATGCAGATCAGGCGCATTTTCCGTGGACGTGGCGCTATCCGCATGTCGAAGAACGTTTTGTTCCATTGGGCGGCCCTGGGAAACAAACCGTGGTAAAGCACTTAGCAAATCGCGGTGTAGCGAGCCAATACCGTTCCCTGACCCCCGTACTAGCCGATGCTTCCGGAATTATTTGGATCC
>SYDV01000374.1 GCA_005801395.1 Planctomycetia bacterium
CCATCGCTGTTCAATTGTTCGCGCACTTTGGTCGACTTACCAACGCGATCGCGCAAGTAGTACAACTTACTGCGACGGACTAAACCACGACGGGTCACTTCAACTTTTTCCACGCGTGGGCTGTGGACGGGGAAGTTACGTTCAACGCCTTCACCAGCGACAATACGACGAACAGTGAACGAATCATTGATATCGCCATGTCCATTAGCGCGTGAAATGACCGTACCATTGAAGATCTGGATGCGTTCTTTTTCGCCTTCCTTGATCTTGGTGTGCACATTGACGGTATCACCGACTTTGAATTCACCGATTGGCTTTTCACGAAGGGAAGATTTGGCGACTTTATTGAGCAGATCCATAGCGACCTCAGGGTTTGACCCGCTAACAGCGGGAGCGGCGCATGTTAGAACGGACCCATTTTTGTCAACTCTCTGTCGTGCTGCGGATAGACGAGCTAACGACGGGGTCTGTTTTTTTCGGCTGGTGGTGGCAACTCCCAGGAACATCCCGCCCAAGCGCCGCGTAGGCAGGGTCACGTAGACGCCGCACAATGACCACTCCAGCCATGATGAATAAGCCAAAGGCCAGATACAAACTTACCGCCTGCGACGTGGTTACCGGCCACAGACCAAGGAACGAACTGCCAACCGTATCGCCACGCAAACTTTCATTAAAGAAGCGCCAGATGGCGTAGCCCATGATGCCGGTAAAGACGACTTCACCTTGAAAACGGCGATGACGCCAATGCCACCACGTCAACGCGAATAACACTAGGCAGGCCAACGTCTCATAAAGTTGCGTTGGATGGCTAGCGATGCCGAATGGATTCGCCACCGCCCACGGAGCCGTAGTGGAGCGACCAAAGCAACAACCATTGAGAAAGCACCCCACTCGGCCAGTGCCCAATGCCAACAGCACCGCCGGAATAAGTAAATCGGAAATTTCAAATAATCGTAATCCGCGCTTTTTCGCTAATATCAGAATAAAAACACTGGCTAAAATAAACCCGCCATACCACACCATACCGCCGCCATCGAAATCGAGCGACTTACCAACCAATGCGCCAAAACTCAATGGCTGTCCATGATCATCCTGACCAAAGCGCGGCCACTGTTCAATCATTTCACCAACCCGTGCACCAATAATGCCGCCAAATAAAGCGAGAAGCGCAAAGTCAGTAATCGTGCGTTCTGGGATGCCGACAATTTTAGCACGTGGAATAGTAACCAAATAAGCGAATACGAATGCCAATAACAACATCACGCTGTAGCCAGTCAGGTGTAAATCACCAATCCACGGCACCAAACCAAAACCAGCACCGATGATAGCCACCATCAAACCGCCACTCATCATCACCCACCACCAACGCAATCGCTGCGGTAAAACAGCGCTCAGCACGATAGCGGAGACCAACATCAGACCCATAAATCCTGGGCTTAAAAATGGGATGGTGATGGTCATGGATATCTCGTATGCAAGAACCGAGGACAAACAACGCGCAAACGAACTTTTCGGCACGTCTAATATCACAAAGAGACAAACAAATAAAAACGGGAAAGCGCCAATCTGGCGCTTTCCCGTTTTAAAAGTTACAAATATTATATGATTACGTTAGCGACGGCGCAAACGTAATTGCCAGAGAAAGCCGAAGCCGAGTAAGAAAAATACTGTCAGGCCGGTGCCGAAACCGCAGGGCGCAGCATCTATATTGTCATCGTCAAGAATTGATAACGAAGCCACAGGGCCACCTGGAGCCGGTGGGGCTGATCTTATACGCGCACCGTTTAGCGGCACTAAAGCTAAAGTGGTGTTAGTGTCGCCTGAATCGATATAATTTTGAAGAATAGGAATTGTATATTGAACCGTATTTACAGCAGAGCTCGTACCTAACGATTCATTGAATGAAAAATCTCGATCGCGTCGGGCTGTTCCGCCATAATTACGCAATTTGGCGCTGCCCGCTCCGCCCGTCCACAGCGCCGTGACCGTTAATGTTCCAGCGGCTTCTGCAATCACATAAGAGCTAGGATCAAACCAAACCGTGCGCCCGGTTTCAGCCGCCACGGCCAACCTCACATCGCCTGCATTATAAGCAATACCCGGACTCGGGTTTGGCATTGCATCAAAAGTGCCCGTTGATGCCCCTTGTATGATAATTTTAGTATTATCAGTAACGGTATCGTAAACTTGTAAAATTGGGCCACCCACTCCAGCTACACCATTTAAACTGACCGCTCCGTTTAATTGATCTAAATTTGCATCGATGATTAATGCCGATTGGTTTGCAAACGTCGTGGAGGTTGTCGTAAAAGTCCCGCCAGTAGCCCCTCTACCTGGATTAATCACCCCTTGACGAGCTACCGATACGGCGCCGACGCTACCGGTACCGCCAAGTACACCAACCTCAACGGTAACAGGTAAAGTGCCACTTATTCCGTTCAATTCCGCCGTTCCAGCGCCACGTTTCGATATGCTTCCGGTAATTACGCCACCCATTGTCAACGTTCCGCCGGTCACGTTTACAACGTTATCGCTGTCTGTTATAGCCATATTGTTCGCAATGCTGCTCGTCCCTGAACTAGCGACCAAGCCACCGCTAGTTGCAAATGTGCCCAAGGATTTTGGAGTTAATAGACCGGCACCAGTTATACGTCCGTTCTGTAGGATGATGTTACCAATAGTGTTATTTTGAGCTGCGTTTACCTGTAATGTTGTAGGTGCGGCAGCGGAACCAATAACAGACACCATTGTTCCCGTTGGTAAAAGACCCGTTGTCACGACCGTGCCGCCTGTTGCACCTGCCCCACTTCGAAGAAGCCAATGATAAAGACCCGGGGTTGCTGTGTTGAAATTAGTCGCGGTTAATGTGAACGCGTTATTAACCAATACGGAGCTGGTAAAATCATATCCCGGTGTCGCA
>SYDV01000375.1 GCA_005801395.1 Planctomycetia bacterium
ATAACGAAAAACGCCCAGTTTCATCACTTCCGATAAACGATTACGCAAATCACCGGTCGCCAATGGTTCACTATTATGATAGGTGGCATCACAGCGTTTTTCGATATCTGCTAAATTAAGGCCAACCATTTCGCCTGATTCGTATCCACGTTCGCGTTCACAAAATTCATTCGCATAGCGAATAACACCAGACAGATCGACCACCATAAATGCTTCGTGGCTATGCGCCAAAAAACTAGCCTCTTCGGCAAGCTGCGCACGCAATCGTAATTCGGCGCTATTATCAAGGACCAACCATAATATTCCCGCATCTGCACCTTCTTGCGCTTCCACTTCCAACAAACGGCCACCAACTGGCACCACCATTTTTTGCCCTGGTTTGAGCGCGTTTAGGTTCGCACAACTATCGCCTAAGCGCACGACTAAGGCTTTACGCGATTCACCACGTGGCATCGGACAGTCAAACAGACGGCGTACGAAAGCGTTTGCGTAGGCAAGTCGGTCATCTGAAGTAAATACACACATCCCCACCGGAATGCGTTCGGTAATATCATCAGGTAACTTAACTGCGGAAAGCGCCATACCCCTATGATGCACGCTACTTTTCGATTGCCAGTGCCGACGTGAGACCCGAGCTGGTGGGATAGTTTTCATCTGATTCCGTCCGTGGAAACTTGCTTCGCCAGACTTTACACTCAGACGCTACGGCTACACCGCCCGCACCGTGATCAACGTAACTGGCGAAAACCTTGTGATAAACTTAAGAAAATTCGGTTTTCCTTATGCTTTTGATCACCTGTTCGTTTCGTTGCCTACTAGGCCGTTTGTAAACGATCGGCAATTTCTGTTGCTGCTTGATTCAATTCACGTTTGAGGAAAGAGCGCAAACCAGTTAACTCTGCCAAGGCCCCTGGCTTGGAAATCGCTTCGAGCGCTAGAACTGCAAATAATTGCTGCCGCACCGACTCATCCTCAAGAAGATTCGGCAACAAGCGAATGAAGTTAGCCTGCAAATCATTAATATCATTACGCTCAATTGCCCCACCCGCACGACGATCAAACTCAGCTTCAACCATGGCCCGAACTTGTTCGGGCTTTAGGTCTTTCGCCGCCACCATGCTCGTCTGTCCAAGGCGGGCTTCTATTTCATGCAAGACGAGTGAACGTATACTATCTGATAATGCTGGGGTTATTGGGATAGACACTTTATTAGTGCGCGTTGATGATTGGCCAAATACCCGAGTAGTACCGTCTTCCTGTTTCGGAATTGAAATTGGTGATAATGCCGGACTCGTGTCGTCTGCTGGACGTATCGACTGTGAATTACTTTGTTGCCCTTGACGAATAAGTTCGCCGAGACCTTCCAATCCACGTTCCACCACGGCGCCAAGGGCGGTCGCTAAATCGGTTGGCTGTACTAATTGATCAGGCAAACTCGCTGGTAATCGCTCTGCCATCGCTTGTAGATTACCAATTAATGCCGCCACCCAAGCTGGTTCATTGGTCGCTACTTCGCCGACTGTCGTTGGAGTTTGCACGCGTTCGGCAACTGCCTGCAGACTTGCCACCAACGGTCCGGTCCAAGCAGGCTCATCAGCAACAGGTACGGGAACTGCTGGCGACTGTAAACGCTCAACAATAGCCTGCAAACTCGTAATCAGAGGCATGGTCCAATCTGACGTTGAAGCGGATATATTATTAAGGACAGGCGTATTATTTTCAGGTTCATTATTTATAGACGGCAACACGGCCAAGTGAGTTCCACTCGGTTCGACCGCCGCAGAACTCGCGTGCACGTGAATGACATCCGTTGGCTGATGGTCATGCGCATCGGCGTCAGCGCGGCTGGCACTCGCAGTACGTGCGGTGGCATCGTTATATCGTGACGGTTGTACCTGTAAGCGATCTGCCACAGCCTGCAGACTCTGCACTAATGGTGAAACCCAACTCGGTTCGTGATCAACAACATTTGGATTTGGCATGCGCTCAACTAATTGTTTCAAATCTTCACTCATGCCGCTTCGCAGAGCATCAACGGCTGGCATTACTGATCCCGATGAGCTACCCAGATGCGCAGCAAACTGTTGCACAATGGCGGCAATTTGCGTGGCTTGTGCATCAGCACGACGAATCGCTTTAACTAAAATTCTATGCAGTCGCGACGCCCATACTGGTTCATTATTGGGATTTTCCGATGACGTCGCTGCTGCGACGACCGTAGCTTCATCGTTCGGTGAATTTACTGACGCCACTGGCGCGTTAAGGGTCGCTGGCGCGCTACCAATCATGCGCCGCATTTGTTCGATTTCTTCGCGCAAAACCTGCTGTTCAGCACGCAGGGCATCGGCTTCGCTAGCCATTTGCAAACGAATATGGTCATCCATATCACGCAAGCGCGTTTCCAAACGCAAATCCGGACCGCCTCGATGTTCGGCCATTAATTTGCCGAATAATCCTCCGCCGAGAATATCTTTAATCGCTTCCGCTAATTGATCGCGCGTAAATCGTCCCGTACGTACTCGCTGCTGACCACCCGATCCTTCAGCCAATCGACGAGCGGTTATTTCAATGTCATCACACATCGACAAGACTTCGTCCACGCGACCTTCCGCTAAGTGCGTACGCGCGAATGCTAATTGGCTTCGCAACCCGACGGTATCAACGCCCAGGTCGTGGAGCGAAGCCAGCCGCTTCTCCAACACGTCAATGCGCTGGGCCGCTGATCCGTGTGCGTCCACCATAAGTCCCCTCCGTAGGCCAGTGACAGCTCCTGCCAAGGCAAGTTACGGATAAACTCATGATAACTTGAGCGCAAACTTGAGCACCTACATAAGCGTTAAGCGATAGTATCAGCCTTAATCGTCAAAACCCGACTTCTTGGCAAATTAAAGTGTCGCTAAAGCCAGAACACGGTCACTCAACGCGCTCATTAATGCCGCGCGGTCAGCAAACATAGCACTCCCACTAGCACTCATCATAGCTTGGACATTACCACACAAACTATTGGCCACGACCACATTGGCACCAACTCGTTCTCGCAATGCCGATGCTGAAGACAAAACGGTTTCACGGTCTTCGTATTTAAATGCGATTAAAGGACCACG
>SYDV01000376.1 GCA_005801395.1 Planctomycetia bacterium
ATTCGTTGTTTGAGGCCGCTGACGACCTCGCCGAACGAATTCGTGCGCTCAACGAAAAAGCTCCTGCTGGCATGAACGCATTAAATAAAGCTAGCACGCTGGTCGATCTGAGCGGAGATTATTCAGGAACCAACATTGCCTCCACTTTACGCGACGATCACCGCGCCGCCGCTAAAGGATGTGAAGCCGCCCGCGCCATTGCTGCTGATGCCGGTGATGATGTTACCGCCGATATGTTAATCGAACGCATAGATGCCCACGACAAAACGGCGTGGATGCTTGATGCCTTCGTGACGAAATAATCACCAGAATAGCATTACTTGTTTAGCTATTTTTTTGCTGGAGCAGACCACGTGATGCGAACTTTTTATCACATGGTCTGCTGCGCTTGAAATCTTGGTTAAAACGGATGTTGCACTCCGTCCGCGACTGACCGATTAATCATCGCCTGAGCAGTTAATCGCATACGCTGTAAAAACGTTTCTCGGTATTCAGTGGGCATGGCGCTATGGGCGACCGCTTCCTGCATACATGACATCCACACATCAGCTGCGGCCTGATCAATAGCAAATGGCATATGTCGTGCGCGTAAACGTGGATGTCCCCGCCAAGGACTATAACGCTCCGGCCCACCCCAGAATTCACTTTGAAAGGCAAATTGTTTCTCCTCCGTTTCGATCAATTCCGGTGGAAATAAATACGCAATGGAGCTGCATTTTATCCGTGCATAAAAATCATGCAGCAAAGGCCGAAAAACCGCATCACCACCAAAAGCGTCCCATGGTTTCATACGAATATTCTGTACGGTAAAACATCAACGACAACCATTGCCATAGAGTCAAAGAACAAAAAACCAAACGACAATGATTCTGCTGTTAACCCAAAATTCTTGCTGTCACTTACACCTAAATTGACGGATAACATTCCCCTTCCACGCACTACCAAAGATAAGCACACTCGATTCCTCCAGGAGAATACGATGGCTATGTCGTCACCTATTTTATCTTTTTCGCTCTTCAGTGGTCTCATCCTCGTTGGTGCAATGGGCACCTTTACTGGCTGTCAGGATCGAAGTCTCAATACCAATGATGTGCACAAGGTTTCTTGGGGCGCGACGGCACAAGGCCAAGCCGTTCATTTATTTACCCTGCGCAATGCCAATGGTATGGAAGCTAAAATTACGGATTACGGTGCCACGGTGGTATCGCTCACAGCACCTGATCGTCGTGGGGTTATGGCAGATGTGGTACTCGGTTTTGATACGCTCAGCGATTATATAACACCTGGTAAATCACCCTATTTTGGCTGTATTGCTGGGCGCTACGCCAATCGGATTGCGGATGGGAAATTTAGCCTCGATGGGCAATCTTATTCCTTAGCAAAAAATAATACCAATGCTGGAAAAGCTTGTTCTTTACATGGTGGAATAGTTGGCTTCGACAAAGTGGTGTGGACAGCAACGGCCCTACCATCAAGCCCGATTGGCCAAGGTGTACGTCTGACCTACATTTCCAAAGATGGTGAAGAAGGTTATCCTGGTACGCTTACGCTTTCTGTGACGTATTTACTCGGCCCAGATAATACGCTGAATATTGCCTATGAAGCCACCACCGACAAAGCGACGGTGCTCAACCCCACCAATCATAGTTATTTTAATCTCAACGGACCGGGTATCGGCAATATCTTATCACATGTGCTAACTATCCATGCGAGCCGCATGACTCCGGTCACTGACGCGCTCATTCCTACCGGTGAATTAGCTCCCGTAGCAAAGACGCCCTTTGATTTCACCACGCCACATACCATCGGCGAACGAGTAAATGCTAAACATGAACAACTCGATTTTGGCGGCGGTTATGACCATAATTTTGTTATCGACCGTCAAGCCACGAATGAATTAGTGCTCGCCGCCACGGTGGAAGAACCGTTATCCGGCCGTGTGATGGAAGTGCTGACCACCGAACCTGGAGTGCAACTCTACATCGGTAATTTCTTGCCCGCAGTCGACGCTCCGGCTGATAAGCGCTTGGTCGGAAAACAAAATAAGGTCTACAGTTATCGCTCGGCATTTTGTCTGGAAACGCAGCATTACCCTGACTCGCCCAACCAAGCATCATTTCCCACCACGGTCTTACGCCCTGGGGAAATGTTTACGTCGCAAACGGTCTATCGTTTTTCCACCAAATAATCAGCACGCGTTATTCGCTGATATCTGTGACATCATTGCGATCTGGTAAAAACATCGCCACCATTGCTGCTAATAAAAATAAGGCTCCTGCACCCATCATGGCGGAGCCATAATCATTGAAGGAAATAAAAGCAATGGTCCCAGCAGCAGCAGCAAGGCGACCAAAATTATAACAAAAACCCGCGCCCGTCGTCCGTATTAGAACTGGAAACAATGGTGGTAAATACATAGTAAATAATCCAAAGACGCCCTGGGTCATGCCAATCGCAATCAAAAATGGCCACAGTCCAGCCATCGTGCGATCCGTGTGATAGCACCATAATAATAAACCACCGTAGACTACGAAAAGTCCCACGATTGCTTTACGGTAGCCAAGAAAACGCGAAACTATTGCCGCTAAAAAATTACCAACAATGGAAGCCAACATCACCCAGGTCATCGCCAACGTTACGGCTCGCGTCCGATCACCGGCTGCTAAATCAACAAATTCCGGCAAACTACGCAGGTGCTGACCATACCAGAAAATAAATGCCCAATGCGCTGATAAACCGAGCGCACAAACACCCAGGGTCAACAACGTAATGCGACGCACATCACCGCGAAACAAGTCTATTAAACCGTGCGGTTGCACCTGTTTCTGTTTTTTTGCTTCATGCCACTCTGCCGTTTCCGGTACCGCATGACGAATCCACAACGTCACAAACGCCGGTAAGACACCAATTAAAAACACCCAACGGCTTTCGTAACCGGGAACTGACGACAACAAAAAGACGGATAAGCTCGCCAATAAAACGCCAACATTCACGCCTGTTTGCAAGATGGCTGCCAACCATGGACGCCAAGTTTTCGGCCACGTCTCGGCCAATAAGGAAGCACCAACCGCCCACTCACCACCAATACCTAGCGCGGCAAGGAAGCGACAAATCATCAATTGTTCCCAGGTTTGAGCAAAATAAGACAGCCCGGTAAACCCCGCGTAAGTTAAAATGGTTAAAATGAGTGCCTTACTGCGGCCAAGCCAATCACCAATGCGACCAAAAAACGCACCGCCCAAAGCCCAACCAACCAAAAACGCGGCTTGAATCCACGAGGTTTTTTCTTTCACCAACGGATCGCCATCTGGCAGCAACATCAACTGCGCAACAAAGGCTACCGCGACCAATGTGTAGAGGTGCATGTCGAGACCATCGAACATCCAACCCAACCATGCGGCAATTCCCGATTTCCATTGGTGAGGAGTTAAATCGCGCAGGTGTTTAGCATCAGTGTCGGTCATGGGGCGGGAAATTAGACACCAATCAGGCCTAGGGCAATCAGCAATTCGCTTTTTTTCGCTTTGTATCAGAGGTACTGTTGGTTTCAGTGGTGATCAAAGATTATAGACAAAACTAAACAGGCGAACGTGCCTATTCGTGGGCTGGCTTAGGGCTTGATGAAAAAAATAGGCACCTCACCCAGATGGGATGAGGTGCCTTTAGTTGGTTCATCACCGACAAAAACCATTACGGCAGAGGATTTGACCCCGTACCAACATCCAACGCATGATAGCTCAAATGGCCATGCACATAACCACTTGCTTCGATGCCGTTATGGCGCATTTGAATGAGGAAGGATGGGCCCTGCAATCGTATGAAGTACGGCTTGTCGTGATCTACAGCACCATACCACGCGAATGATGCCTGTGCGCTTTCGGCTTGAATTTTAGTGCGGATTTCGTCGACAGCGGCGTCCGGAAACTGGCCAATAAATTCGTCGATCAAACGATTGTAAGCGTATTGTGCCGCGGGCGATAACGTTCCTAATTCAACGCCGACTTTTGCTGGGCGTCCTGGTACGCGATCGATATCCTTGGGAATGCCATCATCAGGTGATTTTTTAACCAATTGAGCTTGAGTTTGTTGAGCTGGAGTCAGCAAGGTAAATAGTTTTGCCGCTTGAACGTTCGACGTGGGAACTTGTGGCCAAGGATTATAACCAACCATGACGGGACTAAAGCGTACCTTACCACCTGATACTTCCATGCTCAGACTAAAATGATGGCCTTCGACGCGCCAACCCCAATCGCCCTCACCGATTTTTCCGAAAAGACTGAAATGATACCAACTAATACCACCGGCTGGTTTTGACGTCGCTGATCGACCCAAACCGATTTCCCCTAATTGCGGCTGGCTGGCTCCTTCGACGCGCATGATATGAGCATAACGATTATAACCATCAATCGACAACGATACGCGCATTAATTGATGCAGACGATCAATCGCTTGCTGACTCATTTTTTCAATCGGCACACCAAAACGACCGTATGG
>SYDV01000377.1 GCA_005801395.1 Planctomycetia bacterium
ACAATGCGGGAAAGATCGCTAATCGCATAAGACCTCCAAACAACCAGTGATACGGTCTAACAACGACTGACGGCTGATGCAACGAACCCTCGACGATTGTACGAAGTCCACCGTTACTCACACCAAAACCAAGAAACCAAAAAAAAACACCCCTTAGTCATTCGACCAAGGGGCGTTACTTACAACAACTTGGGGTCCCCGACGGGGCTCGAACCCGCTACCTCCAGAACCACAATCTAGCGCTCTAGCCAAATGAGCTACGGGAACCACGTTGTGGGGGGCAGAAGGTAGGAGCCATGTTTGGTGTGTCAACGCGGGGACCGCACGAGGAAGCACACGCACCAACCTAGACTGGGCGATGATGTCGGGCACTCTACACAACTATCACTATGAGCGCCCGATTCTCGATCTTATCAGCTCGATTAACTAATCGCCACTGGACCCTTCCAGTGCTGGGGATGGGGCTCTTGTTATTGCCCGGTTGTTTTACCCCGCGCACCGCCGACGCCATGCGGGTTGAATCGATGAAAGCGGTGATGGAAAACCAGCAGGCAACCGCCGTTGGTACGTTGAACGAATTATATGAAAGTCATCTGACTGGCGAGATTGCGGAAGTCGGTGGTTCACCAACGACAACAGATAAAATTAATGCCAAACAATCCTTGTTGTGGCATATGGAACGTGGCTTAGTTGATCATGTGTTCGGCGATTTGCTAAATAGCAATGTACATTTGGATCGCGCCGGAGAATTAGTCGATGAACGGCGCACAAAAACCCTCGTCACCGAAGTCGGTACTTTTGCTGCGAATGATACAATTCGAGATTTCCCAGGCACCGCGTTTGAGCATACCCAAGTTGATTATTATCGCGCCCTGAACCGCGTATTGCAGGCAGAACAGCGCGAAGGCATTTATTTACCAACACATATTTTAGCACCTTTACCACCGAAACCCAACGAGAAGCGACCAGAACCAACCACCCTATGGACGCTCAACGGTAACGATGGGGTATCGGCGGCGGATAATTATGATCGCGCCATTAATTTTTCGCGGCGCATGACTATTAATCAATTACAAGAAACCAAAGAAGCTGCCGGTAGCAATCGCTATAATGATGATCCCTTTGCTCGTTTTTTAGCCGCTACGCTCACTTATGCGCCCAAAATTGGTGATCGCGCCGAAGCCAACCGTCAGTTTGCCGATGTGATGCTCAAAAAATCCATGGAAGGCTATACCAAACAAGCGGAAATACTCACTGGTAAACAACCGTTCCGCTATGAAGTCTCACGCCGGCCGGAAACGGTTGAGCGTATGTATATTCGCCATTGTCGCGCCTATGACCCTGAGGCATTTGAAAGATCCCTGTCTCAATATGGCTTGTCTGCCACTGATCCACGAATACAAAATGCGGCATTACCAGCTGGTCATGGATCCATCTTAGTCCTGAATCACGTGGGCTATATTACCCATCCCGAAGTGCTCGACATTCGCTTTGTCGCAGCGCAATTCAGCGGTTCGCAAAGTCCCACGCCCGCACAAGCTGCCCAAGGGCATACCTCGTCTAAATTTTATATCGGTGCCGTGGCCTTTTGGGCTACGGGTCCAGGCAGTGACGTGGTAAAAACCTGGGGTGCTCTTCCGATCCCAAGCGATCTCGTGCAAAAACTCATTGCCCCAGGCGGAGCAGCCTTCATCGGCTTCGCCATTCCCGTGCACGATGTGGATCGCCCCATTTTACCACCGGGCACCGTGCGGGCGCGCCCAGCCGGTTCGACTTCACAAGCTGGCGACTTCGCTAAGCCGTTAGAAGTATTAACCGACCTGGATGCTTATGCCCGTGCGACGCTGAAAGATGATCAACCAGGCGTATTAGCTAAGACCATGATTCGCACCGCAGCGAAGCAAACCGCCGTTGCATTAGCCAGCCATGAAGTGGAAAAACGAAACAAGGATAAAGATGGTGTAGGACAATTGTTAGGACTGGCCGTCAATCTGATCGGTAGTGCGGCAATGACCTTTAGTGAAGTCGCCGATACCCGCGCCTGGACCACGCTTCCAGATCACATTTCTGGCACCTTATTAGATCTGCCCGCTGGTCGTTATACCCTCACCATTGATACCGTTCTCGGTCCCGTCGAATGCGGCGGAGTTATCGTTGAACCTGGCCGCGTCGTGGTGGTACCAGTACGCACCTTCCCTGAACCATTGCGCTACCGCAGTGGTCAATAACCATACGCTTCTCAACAGCACAAGGAAACCCGCATGCGTCCCCTGACTTTCACGATCGCCGCCACACTCGTTCTCCCCCTCAGCCTAGCGCTGATGACCAGCTGCGGAGGCGGCACTCAAGTAACTCGCACAGAATCCAATGCGGTTCGCGATTTGTCCGGTAATTGGAACGCGACCGATAGCCGCGTCACCGCCGAAGCGATGATCGCTGACTGCGTGTCGCGCCCATGGATGGAAAATTTTACCAAAGCCAATAATCGCCCACCGGTGGTTAAAGTTGGCCGCGTTAAAGTGGTGACGAATGGCGATGTCGTAAATACCGAAATCTTCACCAATGATTTAGTGCGCTCGCTCATCAACAGCGGTAAAGCCGAAGCGGTTGCCTCAACCAGCGAAGTCGATCAAGCACGCGAAGAACGCAAACAACAAGATGTGAACGCCAGCGAAGCGACGCGCAAAGAAGGTTTCCAAGAAACCGGCGCCGATTTCCTCATCATCGGAACCATCAATGTACAAGACGATCAAGCCGATGGGAAAATGCAAAAATTCTATTCCACCGATTTGAAAATGACTGACATTAAAACACAAAAACAAGTGTGGATCGGTAATCACAAAATCGCCAAAGACGTGACGCGCTCAAATTATAAATAATCGCTTACTTGTTAAGACAACAAAAAGCGCCGGCCAATTGGTCGGCGCTTTTTTATTAACACCAGATATTCATTTTATTTTCAGTGATGTATGAACTAGCTTGGTTAGCTGGAGTATAAGTAGGTCAATGAACGGAACGGTCTTCGACCTTTTGCACTAGGTGCACCAGCGACATTGTTGCCCACAACCATCGCCATGGGCAAATCCCATGTAACCAAGCCCTCAGCCAGCGGTAACTCAAGTAACCAATCAGGAGTTATCACCATGCGTGGAATCCTAACGCTCGCTTTATTCACAGCATTAAGCACCGTCTTTAGCACCTCAGCTACGGCGGCATTAGTTGCTGACATTAATTTAGATCGCGTACGCGAGGCTCCGGAAGCCGATGCCGTGCGTGAACGATTGGAAGCGGTTATGCCCGCAACTATGCAAGAACGCATTGCTGCGTTAGCACAAGCCTTTGATTGTGATCCACGGCGTGATTTACATCGCGTGGTATTTAATTATCCCGATCACGGCGCCGCAACTTTGCGCTTAGTCGGATTACCCGCTACGCGCATCGCCGAAGCCTTAGCGAAAAAAGGCGATGGTATTCCTGTCCTGGGTGGTCTGACTGGTTATCCGTTACCAAATCGTCCCCAGGCGGTGATGGTCGCGATCAATGACAGCGAAATGTTAATTGGTCGCGCGGATGCACTCAGTAGTGAAACCGCTGCGCCACCAAGCCTCGCACCCATGAATAAAGAATTAGCGCTCCATCTACGCTTGATTCCATCATACAAACCACGTGCCGAAATTATGACCTTGGTGCGTTCATTGACGCTCACGGCGAATGGACAAGGAAATATCGTGATAGATGCATCGGCACACAATCATGCCGACGCCAACGAATTAGAACGACGTATGGAAGTGGTTAAAAACTTGGCCAATATTGGTGCTGAGGGTTTACTGCCTGGCCTGACTCGCGCTAAACAGTTTTTAGATGCCAGTGTTATGAGACGCGAAGAAGACCGTATTATCATCACCATCGATATGCCGGAAGAATTACGCAAAGCCGCCATTGAACGAATGATCAGTCGCGTTGAACAACGCATGGGACAGGGAAAATAAAAGCGATGCCCTCCGCCCTGAGCGATCGCCTGCCAACACTAGCGAACGGATTTCCATCCGACACGCTGAGGCATCATGCCCAGACACGACAGGCATCTATGAGCAGCAACACAGCGGACACCCGCGGTGTTGCTAATGCCGTGGGCGATGCTGCTGGCCAAACAGCAGAGCGTGACCGCGCTGATGTCGCTTTGGTTTTAGCCGGAGCTGTCGATCACTTTGCCATTCTTGTTGATCGTCACCAAGGTCGCATCATCAGCTATTTGGCGCGCCTAGTTGGCCGCAGCAATGCTGAGGACTTAACCCAGGATACGTTTGTGCGCGCTTATCAGGCCCTTGATCGCTTTGATCCGAGGTATCCCTTTCGCGGCTGGCTACTCGTTATCGCCAGTCGGCTCGCCGCCAATCATACCACAAAACGACGAGAAATAGCGGTGGGACAACACAACGATGTGCCCCACACGAATGAAACACAAAATCCTGCGCAACAAGTATCCGAACAAGACGCCGTTGCCCATTTGCAGCGCTGTATCAATAACGCCCTCGCCAGTCTGCCGACCGACTCGCGCGCACTTTATGAATTACGTTTTCGTCAAGAGTTAAGCTTGAGCGAACTTGCGCACCATTTCAGCGTCAGTGAAAATGTCATTAAAGTGCGAATACATCGTTTGCGTTTACAACTCGCCAATAAACTTGGCGTGCCTCTTATGCAAACCAATTCAACCCAGGCCGAGTGAGGAGCATCACCATGACATCACCACATGAACTATGGCAGTTGCTTGATCACCCGCCGGCCGATGTCGATGCGCCGCGCAATCCGGTTCTAACCGCGCAGGTCATGGCACGCATTGCAGACCAGCAAATATCCCCGCGCAGCAATCAACCAGTTTTCCACTGGATAATTATTGCCGTCTTTATTCTCGCTGGCGTTGCCGTCATGCCGAATACGAACTTAACTGGCGTCAACGATGTCACCATGGATGGCGGATTAAGTGGCGCGGTTGCGTTTTTTGATCCCGACACCCTAATTGAAATCGTGATCGGGGCGATTATCGCCAGCATCACGTTAGCCCTCACTTGGCGGAGACTTATATGAGTGACATAAAATCCGATCCGCTCGGCCTCGGCGGCCCAGCCGTCAACCCACCGATGGGCGGTCATCATTGGCCGGAACAAATGGATCGGATCAACAAAGCGCAAGAATTAGCCTTAGGCGCGGTGCCCTATGTCGGATTATTGATTGGCATTTTTGGCATGGCTCTGCTGTGGATGATGCTAGCCCCAAATCGCCAACGCCTCGCTGTCGATCGTTTACGACAGGCACCTATCACTTGTTTTGTCGTTGGTTTTTTTGTCTGGAGCATCCCAGCCATATTTTTAGCCTTCGTTTTGATTAAATTCGGTGAAACGCGGCTACGCGGTCAAATCCTACTTGGTTTATGGGTGTTTTTTTGGGCTGGAGCTGGTTACGCCGTTTGTGCCCGCGCTTTGGGTGAACGCTTACTCAGTGATCGCGGACCAGTCGCGCAAACCGCTCTCGGGCTAACTGGTTTAGTGATGCCGCTCTTTACCCTGATTGGCTTACCCGTCTTGTTGATTAGTGCGCCACTCGGTGTCGGCGCGTGGTTGACTGCGGGCAGGAAAAAAGCCGCCTTGGCAGAAAATACGCCAACAAACTAACAAGCGATCCCTTCACTGATTTAATTATTATTTATCGCTCCACGAGAGATCTAAAACCAGCAACGACGGTTTCCACTGTTTCTACTACTTCTACTACTACCACAAAAGCACGGGTTCCACATGGACCGGTTGATGTGCTGCTGCAGATGCAATGGCGCCAATGATGGCAAACCAAAATAAGGCCCACAAGGTTGAGACCAACGACATCGTAATACCAATGATACCGGTAACCAAACCGGCAACCGGCAAACTGGTCACTTGGTAACGATCTTGATCTGCACGCAAGAAACTGTCCGCGCGCCGAGATTGTATCGTAGCAATCATGCCTAATAGCATGCCGAACAACGGCACCAAGCCGGTGATTAACGCACAAATACCAAAAACGAGACTCGCGACTGCGCCCGGAGGATGTGGTTTCATGGCCCGGATGTTCTAACAAGTAGTCGCAGGCGCAACACGCCTGTTCACTTAACTCCCACTATGTTCAATTGACCGCCACTGGCACGGGTGGCGGGATCGTTGAATGATGTTAGAAAGCCACCCATCTCTCTTGCTGACTGAACGTACGCACCACAAAGGATAATTATGCGTTTGATGTACGATTTACTTCCCCGAGTGTTTTCTTTGGTCGTAGTAGGAACGGTAAGTTTAACCGCCGCAGACACGCCTACCGTCATGTCACTTACCATTGGTGATGGGGCGCGTTTAATTAAACATTTTGATGCCAGCATCTATGCAAAATTATGGAACGATCGTTCCATGGAAGCATTGCGACTAAAAACCAGTGACGCCCTGGGGAAAATTGAGAAAGATACCGGCATTAATCCACTTGATGTGATGAAGGCACTTCGTTCATTTAATTTCCAATTTACTGATTTAGTGAAAACGCCACCAGTGGCCAAAGATGCCGATCCGCTGGCTCCAGCGGAAACGACAACAAAAACCACGACAGCTGGTTTTCTACAAGTTGATCTTGGTGAGTTTGCTCAACGGATCATGGAATTATCGTTGAAGACTCACGAGTCAGCAACACCCATGACCATTCCTGGTGCCGATGAAGCCATTAATGGCACCATCGGCACACAAGGTACAGATGCATTCACGCTCGCCCGTTATGGCTCGCGCTTAGTCATGGGAATCAATCAAGATCAGCCACCATCACCGTATACGATTTCGACCGATGATGCTGATGTGGTATTCACGTTAAATTACAAATCACTATTAAACTCAATTGCTAAACAGGAAACACAACCAGATCAAAAAGCTGTTTTTGATGCCCTAAAACAAATGGACAAGTTTTTAGGCCCGATTCATTGGGATATGACCATTCTGCCTGAAGGCATTCGTGAACGCATAAGTCAACAAACTTCGTATCCTGGATTAATCCCCGTTGATCGCAGCCTTTTTGCCCGTCTCCCAACCAATACGTACATGGCCGTGGCGTATGGATTTGATAGTGCCGTCTATTGGCAAGCATTTGAACCGATGCTTATTGATCTCCTGGCGGCGCAAGGCACGCCCATGACCAGCGCTCAATTTAAAACCCAAATTGAAAGCGTCATTACCCAATTTAACGTACCCATTACTTATGATGATATTAAAAGCGCAATCACCGGAACTATTTTAGCGTCTGTCTCTCCTGGCGCGCCATTTCCTTCTGTCACTATCGCCATTCCAAGATCAAAGGCACTGGATGCATTTATTGGCGTTGGTGCCAATTTACAGCAATTAACTCTGCCTGAAGAAGGTAAAAGTGGACAAATCCGCTTACCCAACATCCCATTGCCTTTTACTATTATTTGCGATCAAAAATATTGGGTCATCAGCAGCGATCCTAATGCTACCATGGCGTGGAATGCCACTGACGGAGGATGGTCAACGAGCACCGCCGTCAAAACGGCTTTTGAACAAGCACCGCCTCATTCTGCTATTTTAGGAGCCAGCGACACACCAACGGTTCTGCGTGCTGCCGGAGGATTCCTGCCATTTGTTCCCTTTAACGACCCGAAAGATAAACAATTAGCCACTGTTTTATTAGCTCGCGCAGCAGGCGCAGCAACTACGGGGTATATTTTCGGATTCTCATCAAAAGACCAATGGTCCATGGAAGCGCGTGGAATTATGGGTTTTGGCGCCATGCCTATTATTGCTGCAGTTGCCATTCCCACATTATTGCAATCGCGTCAAACTGCGAATGACGCTGCTGTGGTTGCTAGTTTGAAATCAGGCGTCTTTCCTGCGCAAATTCAATTCCAAGGTGGCGGCTATGTCGATCAAAACCAAGATGGAATTGGTGAGTTCGGTTTCTTCAATGAATTATCTGGTGGCCCATTAGATCATCGCGCGGATAGTGTGCGTTTAAATTTATTACCCATGACATGGAATGCTCCTTATCCCACCATTCACGGTTATACCTTTGCTTGCTGGTTACCGGATGGAGCTGATGGCGCCATTGGCGCAAAAGAAGGACCGCGAACCTCTAATTCCGTCGCTGGGGCGGCACAGCATAAAAACTTCGTGGTCTATGCTTGGCCTACCGATCCAACCCAACGCAAGACCGTCTATGCACTCAGTAGTAGCGGCATGATTTATTATAAATCTGCCGATGAAGTTGAATTGTCAGAAACTGGCCCCGCCTGGAACGCTTTATTTGATGCAAAAGGTTGGGACTCCCCCGCGACTTGGACGCCCTACAAAAAGAAATAATATCACCCATGATTAAATATTATTCTATTTCGCTTATGATTTCTCTTTTGATGATCAGCTTATTAAGCAGCTGCGGCGAACCACGACGTTACGGCGATGTTGGAGGAGTTGATGTCACGCTCACCATAGAGGTTGATCGCGCTTTTTTCAAAAATATGGAAAATCGTCAAGGACGCCCCAGCGCAGGTGCTGGAGTAGGATTTAGTTCTGGAGGCGCTTCCGGCGTTGGCGTTGGCGTTGGTTTATCATTTTCTTCGACGCAGGTTTACCTAGTTGGCGGTGATGCCGTCGGACAATCCAATGTCTTTCGCAAAGAATTAAAATGGGGCAGCAATACGATGGTCGTTCCATTAACTCCAGGTCGGGTGCTGCATTTGACCGCCATTGCTGAAGGTGGCCGTCGCGGATGGGAAGCGCTGGGCACGGTAACGATTCCCGCTGAATCCCCGGCTTTTCAAGTCGTCCTTACAGCTGACGGAGCAAAAATCGCCTCCACGACCCTGGCTCCAACGACCACGCCAGCTCCTACGACACCAGCAACACCCTAACGCCTGAGCTTCTGCTGGCTGCTAATTGCACCAATGCCAAGAAGCCGTAATTCTGCGCCCCCACGTTATTCATGGCGCTCGCCCTTGCGTCAGCGTGCGCCACAGGTGCGTCAGCCGACAACGGCAAATGTCCATTGTGAATCGATCAACCGTTTAGTGAGTGTCTTATGGTATCTACTGGCATGCGTCGTTATCGGGTTCGTACGACAACCCAAGCCAGTTTGGTCGGAGATCTCGGTAAAACCGTGCTTGATCCCCTCGCGTTATTTGGCCGCACCGCACCGCTGCGCTTAGAAATTGGCTTCGGCCATGGTGAATTTATTTCGCAAATGGCCGAAGCGCACCCCGATGAAGATTTTATTGGCGTCGAATATGATCGCCTACGAGTGACTAAAACCGCTCACAAATGTAATAAAGTCGGGGTCAACAATGTGCGCTTGTACAGCGGTGAAGCCCATACATTTGTCCGCGATCGTTTACCTACCGCAGCATTTCATCGTGCCTACGTGCTATTCCCAGATCCGTGGCCTAAACCAAGTCATCGGCGACGACGCTTAATGAATCGAGCATTTTTACTCGATCTCAGTCATGCAATTGCACCGAGGGGTCGATTAATTATCGCTTCAGACACGCACAATTACGCATTCCAAGCACTTTCGAACCTCACCACCTTGACCGGTTTGTGGCGTAATTGTTATCCCAATGGCTATCGCTTTGAGATTCCCACGCGCTTTCCCACAGTGTTTGAACGCCATAAAAAATCTGAGGGATGCACGATTTGCTACTTAATGATGGAGCGAACTGACGTCCCCGCACCGACTCGGGCACCGTGGCCCATTGTCGCGAACCTCGGTGAGACCTCCGCCGATCAAACCTAATAACCTTTCTGTCATTCTGTTCTGATCAGCAAAGCTGAATCAGACACGCTCTTGCGATGAGTTGCCGCTTTCTAGCATCTTTTGGCATGCATCATACGTCCGCTCGCACGGCCATTACTCAGCTGCTCGCCACCAAAGGCTTCGGCGAACGAGGATTAGCGCTGGTGCTGGCTGCCGCTTGTGGGGATGCCGAAATTAATGCCGTCACCCTTCGACAGCGCGCGTTAGAAATGGCCAGCGCTATGCCTGCACAGCACGTCACCAGTTATGTTGGTGAATTGCTGTACGCTCCGATTCCCAAAGATGAAACCGAATTATGTCGACAATTATGTCCCGCCACTATTGACCTGGCCAAAAATATTGGATTACAACTCGCCTGCTTAGCTGGCCTCGTCACATTATGGCCACATGTCAGTAGCAGTGAACGCGCACTGATGCGCCAACGATACCTTGATGGACTGATGAGCGATCAAGCATCAAGTGACATGCATTTACCTTCTGCACAATTAACTGCCTGGCAACGCGACTTACCAACCGCCAAAAGTGAACCAAATGCTAGCGTAGCAACGCTTAAAGGACTGCTCAACGAAACGACACCGAAAGATGCGTATCGCATCATGTCGGATCACCTTGGCCTTAATGCCAATCTTGCGACGTTAAGTTGGGTTTTGGGTTCACTCGCCGTACAAGTACGCTTACGTTTCCATGATCCCAACCGCTATTTGTTGCATATTATTTTAGGCACCGTCGCCTGTGAGCGATTAAGTCATGTCGCTCCTCCTGAATATATCGCCACACTCATTACTCAAATAGGTCACCAATTATGGTGGTGCCGTCATGAAGCTGGCCTACAGCCCATTCGCACCTGTATTGATCATGACCTTCAAGATTTTCACCAAGCCATCGCCAGCGGCAACTTGACCTCCGCCCAGCGCGCTTCGCGCACGTTAGGCCAACAACCTGAACAATTTTGGACTGAAGCTTGGAAAATGGTCGCTGAGCGCATCGCCGCTAAAGATCCGAATTGGCATGTAGCATTAGAATTAGTCTTAGTCACCGCTTGGCGCACGGATACGGATGTCGTCTCTCCAGATGATGCCGCCGCCGTCGGCACCGTTATGGCTGATTTGGCCTATCGTGAAAAAAATACACCGGAAATGATTACGCATTAATTCCTCTGAATGATAAATTAAAATAATTTACGTCGTCATGGTCGACCATGACGACTCCCCAGAGCGCGTATCGTTTTTGTTCTCCCCCAACTGACAACGCCCTGGGATAGGTCCTTGCATCGTTCCATCACGATGGAACGATATGACTATGGCCATCGGTGATCATTTACGCTTATTAGCCGACGAAACTCGCTTAAGGGTCTTACACCTGTTGGCTGAGGAACCCCTGACCGTCGCCGAATTACAAGACGTTTTGGAGTTGGGACAAAGCTCGATCAGTGGTCATCTCGCTAAGCTCAAGCAAGCCGGAATGACCCACGATGTGCCCGAAGGCAGCGCGCGACGTTACCGCCTGCGTGATGATTTAGACGGCTCGTTAAAATCTGCGTGGCTCGCTGTGCGCACACTCTCGGCTAACGAAGCGCAAACCCAAACTGACCACGAACGTTTAGTTGCCCTGCGCCAACGTCGCGGCAGCTCTTGGGTTGATCGTGTCGCTGGTAGCCTGCACCGCGAATACGCGCCTGGGCGAACCTGGGAAAGTTTATGCCATGGTTTTATTCGCCTCACCCATTTTGGTCGCTGCGTTGATGTTGGCGCCGGTGATGGAGCGATGACGGAATTAATTGCCCCGCAAGCGACTGAGATGACCTGCGTCGATCCATCCAGCGCCATGTTGGCTGCCGCACGCGCACGCGTGGCCACTTTACAATTAGCCAATGTCCATTTCGTTGAAGGCAGCGGAGAAAAATTACCTCTACCGAATTCGAGCGCAGACACCGTATTATTTCTGCAAAGCTTGCAGTACATGAACGATCCCGAACGCGCGCTTGGTGAAGCCATTCGCATTCTCGCTCCTGGTGGAACCCTCTTAGTGGTGACGTTAGCAAAGCATACCTCAGTCGAAGCGGATGCATTCGGCCACCAGCACCGCGGATTCACTCCAAATCAGCTTAAACACTGGACTCGCACGTTGTATCAACATCACACCGATGAATTGCCACGCGAAACGCGTTCACCTCATTTTCAGACCATCATTTTATCGGCAAAAAAAAGCTCATGACAAACACGACTCACGGAACAACTGGCCACCTTTGCGACCACCTTTGTCCACACCATGGCGGTGTGCCCAAGGTTGATCCGCGTTCGGTCTCGGGACATCTCGGTTATCGTCGCGATGAACGGGCAAAGAAATTCCCTTTTCTCGCCGCGCTGCGTGATCGGGTTTTGATTTATGATGGTGGGTTTGGTACTGAACTATTTAAATTTGATCTTGGTCCGAGCGATCTCGGAACGGGAAAACAAGATGGCTGCGTAGAACTCATTCACCGAACACGTCCAGAAATAGCGCCCGCCATTCATCGCAAGTATTTCGCAGCTGGCGCTGATGTGGTGGAAACCCATTCGTTTAATGCCCAGCCACATTCACTTAGCGAATTCGGCATTGCCGAACAAGCAGAAGAACTATCC
>SYDV01000378.1 GCA_005801395.1 Planctomycetia bacterium
GCGGGGCGATAATCACCAAGGCCAGGGAGTCGCCATGCGTTTTATTACGTCGTTTTTTTTATATTTGATCGTTATAGCAACGGCCATGGCGGCCGATGGCCATTTCGAAAATTCAACATTAGCACTCAAATTTCCTAGCACTGTCACGCTCAATGAAACGGATTTTGATTATGTACCCGAAGTGACCTATCGCTTTAGTATTGATGGCGCACCAGTCCTGATTGGTTTCCAAAATGATTTACAAGGTAATCGCCAACAATTACTCGATAACGCAAAAGATAATGTGATCCGCTATTTAGATAACGCGAGCACCGCACCGCTCACCACCTATGGAAGCCTGCAGCGTTGCCAGGGGCTAAAAATTACCGGCACATCAAAACACCCAAAGTTTACCGGTCTAATGACGGTCTACCTCGTTTCGTTTACCAATGGAACTAAAACGGTGATGCTCATTGGTATCGCACCCGCGAACGATAAACGATTTTCTGACGCACTCAACACCATGAGTAACAGCATAAAGCTAAAACATTAACCCTTATTCATCGCGTAAAACTATCAGTGGGCGCACACTAAAAACTTGACGACAGGCGAATAAACCCGCAGCGATACCCACCAAGACAATCACCAACACCAAGGCGAATAATTCATTCCAGGGCACCGTTATCTGCAGCCCTAAAATCATTAACAAAACGACATAGGCATGAACGACACCAAAAGCCATGCCACAAAGACCAGCAATACCAGCGAGACACGCAAACTCTGCGGTAATTGAGCTGAACAACACCAACGGTTTTGCGCCGAGCACCGCCAACAGCGCCGCATCGCTACGTCTAGCTCGGGCCGTGCCGATACCAATGCCGATCAACACTAAAATTCCCGCGGCCAAACAGAACCACCCTAAAAAATTAACGGCCAAACTAATACGATCCAACATATCATGTAATTTCCCACCGATTTCCGCCACATCAAAAGCCGTGACGCCGGGAAATTGAACCGCCATAACGCCAATTAATCGTTGTTGATCCGTTGGTGTCAAAACGGGGATGGATGCAACCCAATTTCCTGGGGCGTCACTTAATACATGCGGGCTGAGCAATATAAAAAAGTTCGGTTGTAAATTTGCCCAACGCACGCGACGAATGCTGGTGACCTTTGCAAGAATCGGCACGCCTTGCACATCAAGCGACAAGAGATCGCCTAATTTCGCGCCGATGTTTCCCGCAAATCGCTGTTCAAGTGACGCCTCTATCTGTGCTAGATCATCCTTCATATACGCACCGGCAACAATCTCTTCGTCCGGACCCAAATGCGTTCGCCAACTCAGACGTTGTTCACGACCACGCATAAAACGCCGAGTATCACCTTCACGTGTGGCGCTGTCTTTTTTGGACGTTTCTTTGCCGTTAATCGCCCGCAAACGGCCTAACACGATTGGGCTGAGCGATGCCTCAACATGAAATTCCTTTTTCGTCCATTCGCGAAATTGCTCAACCTCGTCAGCGGAAATATCAATACAAAATGTTCCTGGCCGTTGTGACTGACCACCCTGTAAATCGAGTGATAAACTAGTGCGATACGTCGCCATCGTTGCCATCAATTGCGCGGCGGCAGCAATTGCGATAACGGCTGCTAAAGGGCGAAATCCTGGTCGTGTTAAATTCCGTACACCATGTCGCAAACCGACAGCCCATTTCCCACGCCACGGGGCCATAAGCATATTAGGCAATCGCAATAATGGCCATCCAATTATCGTCGTTAAGAACGCCCCGCCGACCAATACCCCGATTACCACAGGTCCGGTTATCCACGAACGAGCTTCATAGGCGGCGATAATCACAATGACGATGAGCAAACACACACTGGTTAACACCACGCGCCAACGACCACTAGTCGAGCTACGATCACCACGTGCCACTGCCGCCGGTTGTAAACCATGGACTTCGCACACCGCAATGGCCGCAAATCCCGCAGCCACCAATCCCCCCAACAACACGCCCCAGGCCATCACCGCGACATCAATACCGTAACCACCTTTAACCGGTAAATGTCCCTGTCCCACATAGAGCAATCCATTTTGCAATAATACTCCCAACACCGCTCCCAATACACCGCCGATCACACCCAATAGCGTACTCTGCACCAAGAACATCCACGCCACCCGCGATGGCGTAGCGCCTAACATGGTAAGCGTAGCAATCGTATCACGCTGTTCGGCCACATATCCACGCACTAAACTCGCCACGCCGATACCACCTAATAACACCGCCGCTAAGGCCACGAGGCGTAAAAAATCTCCGATACGATCAAATGCTCGCTCAATCGTTTCGCTCGCTTGCGACGCCGTGCGCACACCAATACCTTTTTCATTATCGACACGCCCACCGAAACTACTGCTCATTCGCTCGGGTAATTCCCAGCTTTTGCGCAATGACGCTGACACATCAGCCACCACATCAGGCGGTAACGCAATTAATTCAGCATAACGCAAACGAGAACCTACACCGTCGAGTCCCGTTGCGGCCAAGCGTGACTGCGCCATCAAAACGCGTGGGCCCAAGGTAAAGGGATTTAAACCCATGCCTGGTTCTTCAATAATAACACCAGCAATGCGAAATGATTGCGTCCCTAAACGCACCATGCCGCCAACCGCTAATTGCAAATGCGTTAATAATTCACCCTGCACAAAAACGACAGGCTCACTAGCAAACAATTCATTTAGCGAACCATTGGATAAATGCACCGCTCCATAAAGTGGATACCCAGGATTAACTGCGCGTACTTCAACCGTGCGTGCACGACCATCAGCTCCCCCAATGGCCATTGTGGTAAAACGCACTTGCGCCACTCGTTGCGCCGATGCAGGTAATACTGCGACTAAATCAGCTTCCTGTGCTTCGGACATCGGCTGATTCGCAGCTATTTCAATATCCGCACCCAATAGGGGACGCGCTTCCGCCATTAATGTTCGATCTAAAGCGGCACTAAACGAGCCCACACACACGCGAGCAGCGATACCTAAGGCAATGCAAATTATTAATAAATACAAACGAGCAGATTGGCCACGGCTCATACGCCAAGCTAATTTTAACATGAAAGACACCACTTTATCATAATTGGCTTCAATTTACTCATCAGACTGGGGCCAACGCGCTACGAACATCGCTCGCGACGCGGCCATCATGCAAGGTAAGGCATCGCTCAGCGCGCGCTGCCAACAACGCGTCATGCGTTACTAACACCACGGTGGTGCGCTGTTCAGCAGCGACGGAAAATAGTAAGTCCGCCATCGCCGTTCCGGTGCGACTATCCAAATTACCCGTTGGTTCATCGGCAAATAATACCGCAGGGGCCGGAGCCATCGCGCGCGCTAAGGCCACGCGCTGCTGTTCACCGCCAGACAAACGACTGGGCACATGATCACAGCGATTACCCAAACCAACGCGTTCTAACCACTGCCGAGCAACTACCAGCGGCTGTGCATGACCTGCTAATTCCAAAGGGACGGCAACATTTTCAACGGCGGTCAAGGTGGGCAATAAGCGAAACGATTGAAAAACAAAACCCATGCGCTGACCACGAATTGCCGCCAAACGACTGGTCGATAACGTACCCAAATCATGCCCATCAATGACAATGCGTCCCTGGCTAGGGACATCAAGGCCAGCCATTAATCCGAGCAAGGTTGATTTTCCGCTACCGGATGGGCCAACAATGGCGATGCGCGCACCGGCTTCTAAATCAAATGACACGTTCGCCAATACGGTCAAAGTATCCTGACCAACGATAAACTGTTTACTCACATCCTGTACCGAAACGATAACCTTATCTGATGAACGAACGGGTGAATTCATGTTTTTCGCCTTATTTTTTAACAATTAACGGCTTCAGAAAAGCATACACCCGAGCAGCCATTTGCTGTTGGCCTTCGGCGGTTGGATGAATGCCATCAGCTTGGTTCAATGCTGGAACGCCGCCAACGCCCTCTAATAAAAAAGGCATCAGCGGAACTTGATGTTGTTGCGCCACGGTAGGAAAAACTGAGGCAAAGGCCAAACGATAATCCTCGCCGTAATTAGTCGGGATTTGGATCCCAGACAGAAACACCGTGGTTCCCGCAGCGCGGCTTTTCTCAATAACCGCGGTCAAATTACTGCTTAATGCTTCGACCGACTGACCGCGTAGTCCATCATTTGCGCCCAAGGCAATAAAAACCACCTCCGGCTTCGCTTTTAATATCCAATTTAATCGCCGTAGTCCTGCCGCAGAAGTATCACCGCTCACCCCAGCGTTGGTCACGCGCCAATCTAAACCATCCGCACGCGCTAATGACTCCACCAATGCGGGATAGGCTTGATCTTCCTCTAGCCCTTTACCCGCAGTCAAACTGTCGCCCAAAAACACAATAGTCGCCGCTGACAGCATCGGAAGGCAACACCAAAACAGCAGAATTTGCATCATAACGCTTCGCATATCCCTACTGTGTCGCTTTATATCTCCTGCCAACCCACGAAACTTGCAAACTTCGGCAACGAGGCTGAACAGCTCAGTTACGCCGCAAACTAGCATAGCATTTTCA
>SYDV01000030.1 GCA_005801395.1 Planctomycetia bacterium
ATTATTTATCGGTTCACTTGATAATCGCGCAGAACCGACAGCCACCGGCATGGCGGCAACGATTGATGCCTTACATGCTGGTGATCAAGCTGGTTGGCAACCAAATCAACTCATTCAAGAACGCATTTTCACGGCCCATGGCAATCCAGTCACTAGGACAACGCCGTGGCTTGATGATAAACCATTAGTTACTCCTATTCTTATTGCCGCTGACCAAACCGTCTTCGCTTTCCCACGAGGACTTGTTGAAATCGGAGGAGAGGTTTTTGCCTATCGCCGTATTGGTGACAATAGGATGGTTGATACCATTGGTCATAATAACGCAGAGCTCATTGGTCGTAGTTTATTAGGCTCAACTCGACGAATACATACCGGCAATGAAATTATTTTGCACTTACCAATTAATCCCGTCGCTGAAATTACCACCGCCCTCAACACCGCGCATCAAGGTCACGTATCCATGAGTGGCGATTTTTTTGCCCCCGCCATGTTACTCACAAGCCGCAATGGTGACCGCCAGGAAATAACCGTGATGCCCGATAGTCACAGTGCGCCGTGGCTACGTGGTCTGTACAATACCAGGGCGATTGAATGGCAAACCAACACCGATGCGACATTAAATAATTTAGCTCCCATCGCCATTGGCTGGTGGCCACGTTATGCGCCTGGATTACCGCAAGACACCATGGCTCGCAGCGCTGAACAGCGCGGGGCGTTATTACGCTGCCGCAGTTTTGCCTGGGCGAACTTCCCCATGCGCTTTCATCAAAATTATTTCACAGGGCGTGAAGTATCTTCCGTAAAGGTCATAGATTCGGGTGATCAATTATTTGATCTCAAAGCCCTTGCCCTGCCTGGCGGTTTTCAGTGGGAGGAATTTATTGGTTCTGGATTGGATATTACTCCAACCAATGCAGCCCCTCGAACCACAGATATTACCGCAGTATTCACTACCGCCTTATTCAAAAAAAATGCTGGCACTAGTCCTCGCTTTAATGGCGGCGGTGCCATCGGCGCAGTTGACGGTGCTGATCTACGCGTGATATGGACCTATCGAGACGCGCCACTTCCGGCAAATACCCCAGCGGCAGAGTGGTTTCAAGATACCGCGCTCAGTGGCAATCGCGCCCCGATGCTAGGCCCAGTCACCATTCGTGGTCGTGCCCCCAGCGTGATATTAAACGTCGAGCGCTGAGATCTCGGGTTTCATCTTCTGCTCCGCTGAGTTGAATTGCAGGTAAACCTGATCGCTTTGCATGGATCGCAAGCTTCTTCGCTCTGAAGACCGGCTCGCATCAGGCATATGACCAAATATTACGTCAGGAACAACAACAGGCGGCACAATTTACCGTAGGTCATAAGCGACATAAGGAATTTACGATGCGTTTATTAATCGCCCCCTGTTTAGTTATCCTCTCGTCTTTCAGTTGGATTCATGCGGCTGAAGGTTTGCCACCCATTCAACGCAAATTGCCCGACATCGGGAAAGCGATGCCAGAGGCTGACATAACGCGACTGCAAACGGGTTGCGATGCCTTAGGGGCACAAATTCTCGCGCTCGGTAATCCACCACTAATCGCTGATATTTCTGTTTATCATAAGGCATTACAATTTGCCTTACGCTGGGGTGAATTTTACGATGCGAAAAAAGATTTACCGAAAGCTGATTGGTGTCTGAAGCAAGCCCAGGATCGCATAGCGGCGATCAAAACAGCTCCGTGGACGACGCAAACCGGATTAGTTATTCGCGGCTATCTTTCCGCCATTGATGGGTCTCCTCAGCCCTATGGATTAGTGATTCCAGATAAACTAGATCTCTCTAAACCCTGTCCTTTATATGTTTGGCTACATGGTCGTGCTTCTGCCGAAACTGATCTGCATTTTATGGCAAAGCATGCCAAAAGCCCAGATCACATTCAGCCCGCGCACGCCATCGTCGTTCACGTCTTTGGACGCCAATGCGTTGGCTATAAAAACGCCGCTGAAACTGATGTGTTCGAAGCCATCGCCCACGTCCAATCGCATTATAAAATCGACGCCAACCGCATTGCGCTGATGGGATTTTCCATGGGAGGCGCGGGCGCGAAACATTTAGGCGCACATTTTGCCGATCATTTCGCCTGCATGCATACGGGCGCCGGGTTTGCTGAAACGGCACTCTATCAAAATTTAAAACCGAGTGATGTGCCCGCTTATGAAGCGGTGTTATGGGGACAATACGATTCACCGGATTACGTTCGCAATTTATTCAACATCCCCGTGATTGCTTACAGCGGTGACGAAGACACTCAGATGAAGGCCGGCATTATTTTAGGCGAAGCCTATGCCGCACACGGTAAAAAATTAGATCACCTCATCGCTCCAAAAACTGGCCATAAATATCATCCAGATTATTTAAAACAGGTCATGGCTTTTGTTGACAAAGCGATTGCCACTGGACGAAATCCTCAACCCGACCACGTCTATTTTCAGAGTAAAACGTTGCGTTATTCCTCGATGTATTGGGTCGAGGCGTTAGAACTGCAACAACATTGGTTAGATAGCCGCGTAGATGCTGACGTCACGACAAAAGGTATTATTGCCACGACCAAAAATATCGCTCGTTTACGCCTCTCGCACTCCGCCATTAAAAATGGCTCATCGGTGACCTTGGATGGACAGGCCATTACCATATCCAAGCCGAATAAAGACGGTGTCTTTTTCTCACGTCTTGGAGATAGCTGGACTCAAACCCAAACCAAGTATCCCGATGGTTTGAGTAAACGCCCAGGCTTACAAGGCCCGATTGATGACGCTTTTACTCAACCATTTTTAGTCGTGTTGCCATCCAAATCCTGTGCCGATCCCATGGTGGACCGTTGGGTAAAAGCCGAGAGCGCACATTTTAGCGAACGCTGGGCGACGCTCATGCGCGGAACCCCGCGCGTCAAACAAGACCGCGACGTGACCGCCGAGGATATTGCCACCCATCATTTAATTTTGTGGGGCGATACTGCCGCCAACAGCCTCACGGCTCAAGTCTTGCCGAAATTACCTGTTCAATGGTCAACAACTGCGATTCAAATCGGCTCCAAACAATTCCCAAGTGCCGGTCATGTACCAACCTGCATTTATCCCAATCCACTTAATCCAAATAATTATGTCGTCATCAACAGCGGACTGACGTTCCGTGAAGGCCATGATCGCACGAATTCGCTACAGAATCCGAAACTGCCTGATTGGGCTGTTATTGATCTCAAAACGCCTCCGACCGATCTCACCCCAGGAACGATTGTCGCAGCAGATTTTTTCGATGAGCGCTGGCAGGTCAAATAATTGGGATTTCAGACTTCCATATGTGTTCTGGCCTCCCAATAAACAGGAAGACAAGATATTAACCACAGAGTGCACGGAGCACACAGAGATGGGTAATGCATTTTCTCTGTGTGCTCTGTGCCAATGCTATTCGGCTAGAATTTGCGATTTTATCGTAGAATAGGCCCATTTGGAGAGATTAACCACAGAGTTCACAGAGCGCACAGAGATGGGAAATTAAATCATATCGTCATATTTATACCAGATAAGACGAACTGTGAACTCAATTGCTCGCCTCTGTGCGCTCTGTGAACTCTGTGGTAAATCTCTCTAAAAACCGCTTAATAGGTGGA
>SYDV01000379.1 GCA_005801395.1 Planctomycetia bacterium
GAAAACGGCCCCGTTGGTTAAAATTACAAATTGCCGCGCCTTAGGCGCGAATACCGTTTTACATGGCGAGAATTTAGAAGAGGCACGAGTCCGTGCGCGTGAATTAGCGGCGCAAGATCAGGCGATTTACATTCACGGATTTGATGATCCCGACATCATTGATGGACAGGGAACCATTGGCTTAGAAATCTTAGAAGATCACCCGGATGTCGACGCGGTAATTGTGCCGGTTGGCGGTGGAGGATTAATAGCAGGCGTCGCGTTAGCGATTAAAGCGCTCGCCCCACATGTACGAATTATTGGAGTCGAATCAGATCGTGCGGCATCTTTACATGAATCTTTAGCTCGCGGGGTAGTGACTCGATGTGCAACAAAACCAACGATCGCTGATGGTTTAGCGGTGTCAGAAGTGGGTTCATTGTGTTTTGATATTATCCGCACGACCGTTGACGAAGTGGTCTTGGTCAAAGAAGCCAATATTGCCTCGGCAGTATTAAAAATGTTAGAACTGGAAAAAACCGTGGTGGAAGGTTCTGCCGCGGTGCCCTTAGCGGCTATGCTGAGTCATGATTTAGGCTTACAGGGAAAACGCGTGGTTTTGATATTAGGTGGCGGAAATATCGATGTGACCGTATTGGCAAGAATTATTGAACGCGGTTTAGTTATGGATGGTCGGTTGTGCCGTTATCTGGTGCAAATTAGCGATCGCCCTGGTTCGCTGGCTCGTTTATTAACCTGCATAGCGGAAACCGGTGCGAGCATTAAAGAAGTCACTCACGATCGCAGTTTTGGTCCAGCCGACGTCGCGTTAACAGCCGTAGCGATAATTTTAGAAACGCGGGATCGTGATCACATTGCCGAAGTGGGCCGAGTTTTATTAGCGGCTGGTTTTCAGGCTCGGTTAGACAATCACCGCGAATAATTTTGCGGACTTATAAGTAAATGAATGGTTAAAAGAAAACACCCTTCCATTGCTGGAAGGGTGTTTGAATTAGCTTTTCGCCGTGCGAAAGGCACATCAAGAAAGCTTATTCAGCTTTCTTGTTTTCCTTAGCAGCAGGAACGTATTTGGCTGGATCGGCTTCGATCGCGCCTTTGCATTTGCCGCAGCAAGCGTTGACCATAACGGTCTTATCGCCGTCTTTAACGCTGGCGACTTTGCTGCCGTCGCATTCTTTGCCTGATTTTGGGCATTTGGTGTTGATTGGCTTGTCATCGGCGAATCCAGCGCCAGCGGTGGCGAGTAAGAGGCCGAGGGCGAAGGTCATGGCGGTACGCATAGTAGTCTCCGAAAATGGTCCAGTGGACCGGGTTTATGTGATAACAAGGATGATATCGCAGAAGATGGTGTTGAGGATTCAACACAACAATAGCTAAACGTCATGAGGGCGAACACTGTTCCGCACTGATATTGAAGCAACGATACGTAGTGAAAGAATTAACGTAAGGCATTGTCAATAAGTTAGATACGGCTCATTGAGACGATCCGATAGGGTGCGCTTTCCGGAAAACCGCTTTGCTGCGGAATGTCAGTTCCGATCGGGGGAGTGGGATTTAGCGCTACTTTTATCTGTGCTTGAGCTGCCGCCGCCAAGCAGCGTTCACGCAGCGGATAGGGCTTTCCGCCTAAGGTATTACAGCAGGCGATGAGTTGTCCCGATGCGGCTAGGCGCTGACAAGCGAGGGACAAAATCTCTTCATAATCGCGGCGTAATATCCAACCATCACCGCCCTGAGCGGCGGTTGGCGGATCACAAATAATGAGATCGTAAGACGCTTCGTTGGTATTGAGGAATTTTCGGCAGTCGCTGTGGATAATCGTATGGCGGTCGGCGACGCCATTTAATTGTGCGGCTTCCGTGGCGCGCGCCAATGCTGGTGCGGCTAAATCAACATCGGTTGCGTGGGCGGCACCTGCTCGCAGTAACGCAATGGAAAATGCACCGGTATAGGCGAATAAATTAAGCACGCGTTTATTGGCGATCTGTGGCATTAACCACGCGCGCGTGGCGCGCTGATCGACATAAATGCCAGTCGCTAATCCAGAATAAGGACGCAGTGGGTAATCTATGCCGAGCTCTCGGCCAATAATAATTTGTTCAGGATCTAACGTGCCGCCACCGTAACGTTGGGTGGATACTTCAGCACGGCGTAAATCTTCCCGATGATCACGTTTAATAATCACGGCGTCTGGTTGGCGTCGTTGTAAACTACGGCAAATTTCATCGGCATAGGGCGTCGCACAATCGGCTAACACCAATACCACATAAACCGAGGCATAGCGTTCAATGCGTAAACCAGGCAAATAATCACTTTCCCCGTGCACGATGCGATAGCAGTTGGTGTTGGGGTCGTCGTGCAAAGCCGCGCGACGATCCCAGGCGCGGGTGAGTGCTTGCGCGGGAATAAACGGCATGTCAGGGCGACGATGATAAACTCGGGCGCAGATTTCGTCTGCGGGATCTGCTAATGCTGACGCTAATCGTTTACCTCCTTCATCAACAAGCGTCACAGGTTCACCCGTCTGCAATATTTCTAGTCCGCGAGTAAAACGATCAGGACGCACCCATGGATGTCCGTAAGCAATAAATCGTGCCGTGGTACGCGACACTTGGAGGGTGCGCATACCACTCTGTTCTGTGGCGTTTTTTTCAACGTTAATCGGTGGCGAAATTGGTTTTTGCGGACGATCACGCATCAGTTAACCAATTAACCAATGATCGGTTTATCACAGTGCACGCTACCATCAGCGTCAATGCGATTTGAAAAACAGGAACGCCGTAATTGATGGCAAGCAGGACCTGGAGCATCTACTTCGTACAGCACGCAATCACCATCGCAGTCGGTACGCACGGTGATGATGCGTTGTTTGTAACCGCTGGTTTCGCCTTTGACCCAGATACTACCTCGACTGCGGCTGAAATACGTTGCTATGCCCGTGCTCAACGTCTGCGTTAAGGCTTCCCGCGTGGCGTAGGCGAACATTAAAATTTCATTGGTGCCATGCGCCTGCGCGATGACCGGAATGAGTCCATCCGCTGGCCAATGCAGCAGATTGATGAATTCTCCAGGGGTTCCCGTGGGAGTAATGTCGTGTGCCATGGCCGCAGCATTCCTTAGAAAAGCAGGGGAGCAACGTGGCACTCGTCCGAGCACTCAACAACGACGTTACCTTGGGCGGCAGCTGTTCTGGACTCTCGGATAGGCGGTCTAGAGTGCCAACCCGTTCAACGACAACTTTTATTCGCCCTCACACCGACCAACACCGAATCGCTAAACTTTATGACCGACTACGAACCCGTCATTGGCCTGGAAGTCCACTGCCAGCTCAAAACCAAAACCAAAATGTTTTGCGGAGCGACCACCGTATTCGGACGTGAACCGAATAGCCAAGTCGACACCGTGTCCCTGGGCTTGCCTGGGGCGTTGCCAGTGATTAACGGACACGCAGTAGAACTGGCCGTCAAAGCCGCGCTCGCCGTCGGTGGCAATGTGCAAGAGCACAGTAAATTCGATCGTAAACATTATTTTTATCCCGATTTACCCAAAGGCTACCAGATCAGTCAATACGATGAACCCTATTGTTTAGGTGGTTCGGTCCATATCGAATTAAACGATGGTCGAGTCAAAGATATTGGTCTAACGCGTATCCATATGGAAGAAGACGCTGGCAAGTTGGTGCATCAAGACAACGGCCCTTATAGCGAGGTGGATTTAAACCGCGCTGGCGTGCCGTTAGTTGAAATTGTGTCGAATCCGGAAATCCGTTCTTCGGCGGAGGCTTATGCTTATCTCGTTGAGTTGAAACGTGCACTCAAATGGGCGGGCGTCAGTGATTGCGAAATGCAAGAAGGTTCGCTGCGTTGCGACGCCAACGTGTCGGTGCGTCCCGTTGGCCAAGCCGCATTTTGTACCCGAGTTGAGATCAAAAATTTAAATTCCTTCCGCGCAGTTGAATCGGCCATTGATTATGAAATTCAAAATCAAATTGCTCTCTACCGTGCTGGTCGTGGTAGTGAAATTGTGCAACAAACGAAATTGTGGGATCCCGATCAAAAAGTAACGCGTCCGATGCGTGGTAAAGAAAATGCCGCGGATTATCGCTATTTCCCTGATCCAGATTTACCACCTTTGCATATTCCTGCGGCGCGCATTGAAGAAATTCGCGCTTCTATGCCAGAGTTACCAAATGTGCGCGAACGCCGCTTTGTCAGCGATTATGGTTTAGAGGTCGCCGCTGCCCGTGAATTGACCATGGAAGAGGAAACCGCGAATTATTTTGAAGCGATTGTCAAAGCCGGTGCGAAACCGAAATTAGCCGCTAACTGGACGCGTGAAGAAGCCGTTCGTTTAGCCAATGAACAGCATAAGCCACTCACGGTGGCCGCTCCTATTGCCACCATGGCAAAACTCGTGCTCTTGGTTGAAGGTGGAAAAGTTGCTCGCGTCGTCGCTAAAATGGAATGCCCAGAATTATTTGCGAGTGGAATTGATCCAGAGAAATATTTCACCGACAAAGGCATGATCCAAGTTCAAGATGCCGGACAATTGACCGAATGGGTCAAGCAGGTGATCGCTCAAGAACCGAAAGCCGTCGCCGATGTCCAAAATGGAAAAATGGCTGCCATGGGCCGTTTAGTGGGTGTCACCATGAAATTATCCGGCGGCAAGACGGATCCGAACGCGGTGCGGGCGGAGTTGATGAAGCAGATGGGGATTTCGGGATAAGTCCCCATTTCCGAAGGCGGACGGGCTAGGTCCGATGTCCGATCGCCTTCGGCTTGTCCGATGTCCGATGTCCGATGTCCGACGGGATAAGTCCGATGTCCGATGTCCTGCGCGACTCACATTGCTTGACTACGGATGGTTATGTCTCGGCACCAGAAAGGCTGGAGCCAATTTATTCGATTGCGTCGAAATAGGAAATATGGCCCCAGCCTTTCTGGTGCCGCAAGAA
>SYDV01000380.1 GCA_005801395.1 Planctomycetia bacterium
AGAACGCCGAGCTGAGCAATTGGCCCAATCGCGCGATTGAGTTCAAACGCGTTTTCGCCAGCTCTTCTCGTTCAAAACGCTAAATGCAACGAATTGAGTCTTATCTTGCCAATGAAACGCCTGCGTTGATTGGCATGTCCAACATCCGTTTTGAGGTCACTTTGGCCGCAAAATGAGTCATTAGGTAAACTGAAAGCGCTCTCGATATGCATAGAGCGCCCTTGCTGTCGGCACGGGCCTTGATGAAGTGAGCGTCCTTCACCCCCGGTTGTATTCTGAGCATGAGTAAAATTCGCATCACCAATGGTCCTTATCGCGGACGCGAAAAATCCCTGGTCGATAAATCGCTGACCATTGGTCGCGACGCCGAAGCCGGTATTCAAATTCTTGATCGTTCAGCAAGTCGTTTCCATGCAGAAATCTTCCCCGTCGGTGGGATGTTTTTCGTACGCGATCTCGACAGCAAAAATGGCACCTACGTCAATGATGATCGTCTAACGGATGAAGAGTTATTACGTGAAGGCGACGTCATTAAAATTGGCACCACGGAATTAGTCTATGAAAGCGGCTCGGCATTAGCCGACGACAGTTCGGCGCGCATCGCATATCAGGACGACCCTGACATGTTATCGAACACGCTAGAATTCCGCGTCGATCAATTATCGGACATTGATGAAATTGCCGACGAACAACCGGTACAAGACAGCGCGCGTGGTTTACGAATACTTTATCAAGTTGGCCGCATTCTGTCAGACACGCTCGAAATTAGCGATAAAGAAGCGAAGGTTTTAGACTTTTTAGTGTCAGGGATGCCGGGTGAAAGTGCGCTTATTTTCAGACGTGAAGCGGCTACGGGTAAATTAGTGCCCACCACCGTGCGTACGATTTCACCTCAAATTCAGCCGGTGATCAGCCGCTCGATTATTAAGAAGACCTTTGCTGAAAATAAAGCGCTTCACAGTGCCAACGCGAGCGAAGATGAACGCTTAGATCGCCATGCTAGTATTATTCAAAAAGGCATTCGCTCGGTTATTTGCGTTCCCTTGTCTATCGGTGGTCACACCAAAGGCGTCTTGTATCTCTCGCGCGGAGTCGGAGCAAAGCCATTCGATCAAATGGATTTAGAATTAATTAGTGCTTGTGCCATTCAACTTGGATTGGCCCAACATGCCGCCGAGCAAGTTCGTCGCAATCGCGTGGCAACACGACAATTAATGACCGCACTCGTACGCGCTTTAGAAACCCGCGCCGGATGTGTCGGCGCCGGAGAACGATGCGCGCGCACCTGTGTTGCATTGGCTGAGGCTTCGCACTTATCGACCGCTGCTCGCGAGCGCGTCCGCCAAGCAGGAATACTTCATCATTTGGATCACCTCATGGCCGTGGATCGTGAAGAAGCGCTCAGTCTTTTGGAAGCGATTGAAGATCTCGAACATGTCCTGCCTTTACTGCGCCATGCACAAGAACGATTGGATGGCAGCGGTCCGATGGGATTAAAAGATTCCGATTTGGAGACCGAAGCGCGCATTATTGCGGTAGCTGCCGCTATGGAACAACGCCTGGCTTTAGATCCAGGCGCTGATCCAAATGCCGTCATAGAAGATTTGATGAAAGATCGCGGCTTAGACGCGAGCCTCACACAATTGCTGCAAGGCTGTCATTTAGACGGCAGTTTATACACCATTCGCGACGCGTAAAAAACGCACCGTGCCTTGTACCCTTCTGCACCTGATCTAGGCTCGCGCCCCGATCTCAGGGGGTGGTATGGTGCGTTGCAGTTTAGTGTTCGTGTTTGGTTTCATAATTAGTATATTTGCCATCAGTTGTTCCAGTCCTGGGGAACCATTTGCCTACAAAGACCTGAAGTTGAGCGTTGGGCCAAGCGCAACTCCCACGACACCTGCGACGACGCATGCAATCACGATAAATTTCACGATTCGAAATACCTGGAATCAGGCCATGGATGCGGTGCCCTGGGAATTACACCTGACCGCAAGCAATCCCACAGTTGTCGGCGCAACGCTGGTGGCCTCCGGTACCGTTTCTATTCCTGCTTATGGATCGGTCGCGCAAACCGCTACCCTTGGTACGCTCGCTAAAGGGTCGCGTACTTATGAAGTGCGTTTAGATCCGGCGAATACCATAAGCGAAGAAATTGAAGCAAATAATACGGGACAAGTAACATTTATTGTTGCGGATCAAGATATAAGTTTTGGCACCCCTGCGCCAACCATTACCGTTAATGCAGGAACACCACCATCCAATCAAATTTTGACTGCCACCTTCGCTATTCAACATACGGCAAATACGACGGCGCCAGCACCTGCTGCCGTTGCTATCAATGTCCCTTACTCCATTACCTTAAATGGCGCGGTCGTAACGCCTGTTAGTGCAACCACTGCCTCACCAGCAAGCGTCGTACCTGCAGGAACTAATCCCTTATCGATAACGCTGACCTTACCAGCCACTGGCTCTGCTGGTTCGTTTCCTTACGTCATCACCTTAACTCCCGCGTCGGGTGATGACAATAATACCAGTAATAATACCGTTACTGTCGTAGTTAATGTCCCCGCATCAGGTTGAGGTTTTATGCGCTTTTATCTCGCTGTCCTAATCGCACTAATTTTTGTTGGTTGTGACCAACGTACTGACGTAGCACGCGACACGCCCACCTGGGAATCTATTTTTGACGGTAACACCTTAACTGGTTGGTCTGCACCAGATATGCGTTATTTCCGCGTCGCCGATGGCGCCATTACTGGTGAAACTACCAAAGAGCTAAATCCCGAACGCAATCAATTCATCGTGTGGCAAGGTGGGGAGCTAGCTGACTTCGAAGTGGAATTTCAATTTCGCATTTTCGGCGAAAAAAGTAATTCCGGCATGCAATTTCGCAGCAAGGTCAAAGAACACGGATTAGTCCACGGCTACCAAGCTGACATTGACGGAAAGGCCAAATTTTTTGGAGGCATTTGGGATGAATATGGAACCCGTAAATCATTAGCCGCTCGCGGTCAAACCGTGCTCATTGCCACGGATGGTACACGTACCACGGCACCATTATCGGGCTCTGACCACCTCACTGGTATTCCGCTCGACCAATGGACCACCTATCGCATCAAAGCCGTAGGTCCACGTTGTGAATTGTTCATCAATCAAATTCCTACCGCCGTATTAATCGATCATGAAAACAACAAAGCCTTACGCAGCGGTGTGCTCGCCATGCCAATTATTCCCGGCGAGCCGATGAAAGTGCAATATCGTAACATCCGCATAAAGCGGCTGTCATTAACGCCAATGAATAACCCTCCGCATTAACTAGCGGCTAGTTCTTTACCGCGCTGTTCAGCGGCTTGCAAAGCGCGGGTAACTAAACCAACAAAATCTGCGGCATCTAGGGTTTTTAATGCCGCCGCTGTGGTACCTCCAGGACTCGTCACTTGTTCGCGTAATTTGGCCGCTGCGAAACCACTGCGTTGTAAATATTCCCATGATCCCGCACCGGTTTGTCCCACTAACAAAACAGCTTCGTCGTGGGTAAATCCCAATGCCATAGCGCCTTCAACTAAGGCTTCTGCGAAACGGAAAAAATAAGCTGGCCCGCTACCAGAAACCGCAGTGATCGCATCCATGCGGCTTTCATCGCTGACGCGCAATACTTTTCCGCAGGGTGCGAATAATGATTCCGTGAGCGCTAAATCTGCGGACGTTGCCGCGCTTCCCGCACACAAACCAACCATGCCTTGGCCAATCGCCAACGGCGTATTCGGCATCGCCCGCACAATATGCGCTCCGGCGGGTAGCCATCCGGCCAATTTAGAAATTGGCATACCGGCTAAAATAGACACTAATATTTGCTGCGGCTTCCAGTTTGCTGCTAATCCTGGGACCACCTGTCCCGCAACTTGTGGTTTAATGGCTAACACAACGATTTGCGCACCAACAATCGCAGCGGCGTTGTCGCTGGTCGCGTGGCAACCTTTAGCGATTAAAATATCACGCTTGGCCGCATCGGGGTCAGCAACGGTGATGCGTGGCCGTGGCGATAATTGCAGCAAGCCGCCAATCATGGCATTCGCCATGTTGCCGCCGCCAATAAATGCTATGGAAGTTAACGCTGTGGTCATGGTGCGCTCCGCAGCGGCAGCGTGGTAATTTGCGCGATGACACAAGATGGGTTTCCGCTGCCACAAACCTCCTTAGGCTTAACCACCATGGATGATTCTCTCATCGACGTGCAAGTGGATGGATTAGCCGGTCCAACCCATCATTTCGGCGGTTTATCAGTCGGAAATTTAGCCAGCCAAGCGCACGCTGGAATACGTTCACATCCCCGAGCCGCCGCATTACAAGGCTTAGCAAAAATGCGTTTCGTCATGCGACTCGGCGTACCACAAGCGTGGTTACCACCATTACTGCGTCCTGATATGACATGGTTACGCCGTTGTGGTTTTAGTGGCACAGACGCGTCCATCCTGGCCGCCGCCGCTCACGAGCCACATTTATTAAAGATCGCGACCAGCAGTGCTTTTATGTGGAGCGCCAACTGCGCTACCATTATTCCGAGCAGCGACAGCAGCGATGGTCGCTGTCACATCGTTATGGCTAATTTACAAGCCATGTCGCATCGTGCCGGTGAAGGCGAACAACGCGCCGCGCAATGGCGCGCGCTTTGTGCACAGGTTCCATCAATTACTGTCCATGATCCATTACCTCTGATTTCAGCGTTAGGCGATGAAGGTGCCGCAAACCACAGTCGCGTCGTATCCGATGGAAAAGTAACACATATTTTCGTCTATGGCCGACCAGCAAACGCGCCAGCGACCACGCGTTTACCCGCTCGACAAACTCGTGAAGCGAGCATGGCTGTCGCACGCTGTGGCGGCCTTCCGGGCTCGTCGCTTATGACTGTCCAACAAACACCGGAAGCGATTGATGCCGGTGCGTTTCACAATGATGTAGTCATGGTCGGGTTTGGTTCCCATCTGTTAATCCACGCCCGCGCTTGGGTTGACCAAGCGCAAGTCATAACCCGTTTACGTGAGCGACATCCTTCTCTACAAGTCGTTGAAATACAGGATGACGAATTATCGCTGAAGGAAGCTGTCACGAGTTATTTATTTAATAGCCAATTAGTCCAAACCGCCATGGGCATGATATTAATTGCCCCTACCCACGCACAGCCAGGACGCGCTGGCGCGATCGTTCAACGTTTGTGCGACCAAGGTTTTCTCCGCCAAGCGCATTTCTTCGACCTACAAGAAAGCATGGCCAACGGTGGCGGTCCAGCGTGTTTACGCTTACGAGTTCCACTAACTCGTCAAACATGTGCCCAATTACCTGAGGGCTTTTTTCTCAATGACCAGCGAGCCAATGCGATAGAGTCCATTATTACCCACTATTACCCCGAACAATTTGGTGACGCAGATCTGATTGATCCAACTTTTTTAGCCGATTGTCATGCCGCCCAACAAGCGTTGACCGCGCTCTGGATGACCTGAGCCAACCACGTTTAGGTCACCGTGTGGACATCATACCAATTCCGAGTCAAACATGCCGGATGTTAGAAAAGAATGAATTAACAGGAGGAACGGAGAAACGGAGGAAGAGGGAGGGAAGATCAAGATAATCTCGATGTTTTCTCTCTCGTCACGGTCTTGTCTTCCCCTCCGTTTCTCCGTTCCTCTTGTTCATCTTCTTTCGGTTTAGGCAAAGATGACTCGGAATTGGTATCAGATATCCCCTTGAGATGCACTAAAAACGCAACCGAGAGAGTCCCGTGTTGCGACACGGCCGGATTCGAGGTTATACTGGTAGTGCATGAGCAAAGGCGCCATCATTGACGAAGAATTCATCCAGCTAGTTGGGTTGTCAGATCAACTCCTAACCCTGAGCCGCAGCATGGAGAACAAGCACCACGAAGTGCTACAGGAATCGCTCTTCCATATTACGGTACAAGAATTGCCCGAAATTATCTACCTCGATCGCAAATACGTCTTTGAGAATCAACTGTCGATTCGCTCATCATATGGCAAAGATGAAAAAATATTAGTCTGGCTACAACGTGTTCAACGCACGCCTTCGCTCTCAAAGAAAAAAGAAGTCGTCGAATTACTCATGGTACGCGATTTATTTCTGCTCAACGACTGGCGAGAATTTCACCGTTTTAAGCAGTTTGTTAAATCGATGCGCATCTTAGACGCCCAAGCGCGTAATTATTTAGTCGAGCATCACCGAGAATTTCCAACGATGGTCAACGATCCCATCGCCATGGACCGCATTCTTCTTAGTTTGGAGACGGTTGCAGATTGGCCTAATTTAGATCAGGGCAATGACACAAGTGCTTCATTGGAAGCCATTGCCAAAACTTATGGGAAATATTTAGCCCCCGTACGGTCAAGTCCTTTATTACCAAAGTTATTACTCAAACGAAACCCGGATGCGCGTTTTAATTTATTTCGTCTCTTTATTTTTGTTGAAGATCCGGAACATGGTTCCGAAGCCCTCGTTCGTTTTCTTATTAATTTAGGTAAAGAAGCGCAAGATGTTGATACCATAACCGCAACGAAAATACTGGGATCAGGTCGTGATCTGCAACGAGCTTTTTCCGCCATGCGAAAATATTTAATCTCACCTAACATGCCGATTCCCGAACTGTAATAAGCAATAACCGCCGGTTATTTTTCTCGGACGCTGCTCGCGATACTCACCGTTTTGCTGTGGCCAGGATTCGCTGGCGTTGACGTCGTGTATTGCTGTGATGTGGACATGACCGCAACGCTCGCTTCCACAAATCCTTGGACCGGCAAGACCCTCGATCCCGTTCCTCGAACCGACACAAAAACAATTCAGGCTGACTGCGTAGCCATGAAAATGGCATTTCCCCATTGGCAAACACAACGCGAACAGCGTTTTAATAAACTACAAAAACTTTCTTCATGCTTAGTTGCGCAACGCGAACAAATCATCACCTTATTGATTAATGAGGCAGGAAAAAATCGTGCTGACGCGGAGGCCGAAGCCGATTTATTACCAAAAAAAATCGCGATTAGCCTTGATGCCGGCTTGGCTCGTACACCGCAGGCAGTTAATTCTGCTAGTGATCCGCACACCTTCTGGCGACCACGTGGGGTCGCGGCTATTCTTGGGCCATTTAATTTCCCCCTGCATTTATTCCATGGTTTAATCGTGCCAGCGCTGACGGTGGGCTGCACGGTGGTCGCCAAGCCCAGCGAACGTTGTCCCTTACTAGGACTCTATTATGCGCAACTGATCACTGAAGCCGGACTCGCTGATGTCTGTCGTATTATTATTGGTGATGCGGAAGCTGCCCAAACGCTGATCTCTCATCCGGCTATCAGCACGGTTGCTGCGGTTGGTGGGCAATCGATGGGATTAGCTTTATCGCGCACACTCGCCGCGCGACCGGATGTGGTTTTGGCCTTAGAGCTTGGTGGTGTAAATCCGGCATTGGTGTTAACCGACGCCGATATTCCCGCAGCATGTGTGGCCATTGCTGACGGTGCTTGGCGCATGGCTGGCCAACGCTGCACGGCAACGCGGCAGGTACACGTACCTCGTGCTCTCTTACCAACGATGCTGACCCAATTAACGGCGGCGCGAAAAATATGGCTTCCTGACGGCACTCCCACCGGAGGAAATAGTGCCTTAATTAATTCCGCAGCACGCGATGCAATGGCCACCATGGCAGCGAACTTGCCTAATGGTTTGAAGCTTATCGCCGGTGATCCATCTCGGCGCTTGAGCGACAGCACTTGCCTCGATCCATTATTGGCCGTGGTCGAACAGCCCTCTGCCCGCGCCTCCAACGTTTATCGTGAAGAACATTTCGGGCCATTTGTTATCGTCGATCCGTATGACGATGTAAATGAGTGTCTCGCACGTTTGTCAGTTAACCCGTATCGTTTAGCCGCTTCGATTTTTACGGAAAAACGCGAGGCTTTCTGTGCGCTGGCGGCAACATTGCCCTATGGTTTGGTCAATCACAACCGCCCCACAGCTGGTGCCCGCAGCGACATGCCTTTTGGTGGGCTCGGCAGCTCTGGCAACGGTCGCCCAGCCGCAATTGCAGCTGGGGCGATCTTTGCCGATGAATGCGTCATTTGGTAAAATACTATTAGTGCAAATTAAGTCGGCGAATGGTGGCGCTGAATACCACGCGACGATTGGCTGGTACAGGGATTTTAATAACCAAGGTATCAGCGCTTTTGCGTTCTAATTCACCCAGAGGATTGGCTTCTCCAACGGCTGATTCGTATTGTTCTGGAGCAATGCGCTTTTCCAATAATTGCTCTGGCTGCACCAAATCCCATTCACCTTCTGTGCGCTCAATGATTTCGATGATTTTCGTTTCCGTGGTAAAGTTTTCCGCTTCAAAACGCATATCCCGCGCTTCGTGCCACAAGGCAGGTCGATTTTTATGGTCGCGCTGCACCACCTCTTGCCGCGTTTTTAATAATGCACGACGAACCGTCAGATCTTTACTATCGCCTAAATGTAAAGCCAATTCTTCACCGAGTGGAGTTGGCGTTGCCCAATCTTCTCCCATAAATGCTTCACTACCATTGGCGAGTTGAAATACGCGCACTTTAGCACCCGGTAGCATGCCGGTGCCTAAACCACTCTCGGCATTATTACGCAGTACATAATCGACCATGACGCGATCATGACCTTTTTGTGGATCAAACGTGTAGCGTTTAGTAAATGGCACGTTGAGAAATTTCGCCGCCAGTTGTTGTCGCGTTTCCCCACTCGCTAACGGACTATCGCGTAATTCACCAAACGACGCGCGCAGCGTTGCTTGATCATAGGTTTCACCGCTTCCGTTAATTAATCGTTGATAAAGACGTAAGGACAAAGTCGGTTTACCTTCGTCAATAATGGCACGCATCGCGACTTCACGATTTAAGCCATCCAATAAATAACTAATGCGCACCTGGGCTGTTCCTGCTGCCTGCGATGACACATCCCAACTTAAACTATTACTCTGACCAGGTGGATAGGTCGCACGAATAACCGAAAATGGCACGCCAGCCACGCCCATCACTTGAATGGAGCTACGATCAATCGACACGCCTAACCACGTAAAATTAACGGTCGTAAGTCCTTGATCGAGCGTCAACGTTCGGGCTTCTTCGACCAACACCCGACCATTGTCTTCAAAGCTGACCATAACGCGTTCGCGGTCCGGTAGCGTCGTCAGTTTGACTTCGGCAAACGCTGAAGTCGCAAACATAGACATCAACATAACAGCGGCGAGAGTTTTCATACTTGGTACTCCGAAAAAATTGAACCGAGGATTAGCGAGTAGATTAGTGCGATGGTTCATGGCTTCGGCACCATTTTCGGCATTGGCTGTACGACAGGTGGACGTGGCGCGGGAACCAGGTCGCTACTGCGCACGGATATGGTGA
>SYDV01000381.1 GCA_005801395.1 Planctomycetia bacterium
ACCACAGCCACAACGGTCGCTTCCCCAGACATCCCTGGAGCCGTCCAGTCCACACTCGGCGTGGTCGTTGTGCGGGCGGACAAGAAACCACAACGTCCCAATTCACCTTCGAGCGACCAATAAACAACGAGGTTGTCTCCATCTGGATCCACAACCGGAATGGTAATTTTGATCGTCGCTTCTAACTTAGCGCGAATCGTGGGCATGTCGCCAGTGGCCGATGGTGCCGCATTGGGTGCAGCTTCTTTGGGCATGGGCACCACATCAAATCCCGCCGACAATGCACCTTCATGCCAAGTAATGCGCGCCGTAATCTTCTTCGGATCTGCCGCATTGATAATTTGCATTTTCCCAACTAGTTTGCGGTCCTCGATAATAATTTCTTTAGTCAGCGGATGTTTCTGCACAGTTCCCGGACCATAGACCGCCAACATACTACCTGGAATTAATTGCACACTTGGATCAAAGCTGACCGTCGCAGTAGTAGCGCTCGCTTCAGTGACTGTTCCTAATGGTTGGTCGGCTGACTGCACGACATTCCAAGCACCCAGTAACGACAGCAGGGTTGGAGTGAATAAAGCGGAGAGAAATCGCATGTGGTGGCCTCGGTTCGCAGAGACGAACGGCTTAAATAACGTTGGTATGAAATTCATTGCAGTGTTGCCTGGGTAATCGTCCATAGGTCGCCTTGACGGGCGAGGGTATAAATAATTGTTAATGTACGCTCAGGAAAAGTAGTCAGTGCATGTCGTATGCCGACCTTTGCCGTCGCTTGGTCACCAGTGCGAGCAAAGCTTTGCAATTTACTTTCAAAGACTAACCCCGCCATCACGCTTAATTGATTCAATGCTGAGCTGTAATCCTTATCGCTCACAACACTTGTTATCCGTTTACTATCTTTGCTCTGCAGTGCTTGATCGAGCATTTTGAGCTGCGCGATTACCACTTCTTGCTGACGACGATCTTCTAATTGGACAGGGAGACCGGCTTTACGCGCGGGTTCTTCACCGTGATGTGACACAAATGCTGCGAGCGCGCGTTCTATTCCAGGCACATCTTGTTTCGGATCACTTATCAATTTCCCTAAATTCGCTGCGGCAGCCGCAATCGCAGCTTGTTGGTCCGCTAATGTTTTGGCTTTATTTTCCTCAACCAAACGCGAATTTATAAATTCATTTTCAGCCAGAACCAACGTTGAACTACCGGGTGCAATGCGGCGCATCTCGGCCAAGTTCGCTTCAGCACCGGACAAATCCCGATTTTTCAATGCGGTTTCAAATGTCACGCGCAGCGCCGACAATTTTTCTTTACCTTGCGTAACTTGTTCTAAACCCGTCGTAGCTTTGACGTTTTTAGGATCTAATTGTTGTGCCGCAGTGAAATGCAACAGTGCTGAGTCTAAATCTTTTCGCCCCAACGCTTCCTCGCCTTGTTGGATTCGTTCGCCAACCGCCTTGGTACGCGCGGCTTGATCATCACCCATTTTACGCGCACGACGCAACAACAGCGCAGCCGTTTCATCTGTCGCATCAGCCGCCACCAACGGAGAAACGAGTGATTCCGCTTTCTTCCCATCACCTTCGCTCAGTAAACTTTCCACTTCACTGATAATCCGACTGCGATCTATTTTTTTGGCCGCCATAGAATTCAAACGATTACTTACCTTCGTAACACGCGGAAGATCGCCTAAATAGGTAGTTGCCACGGATAACGCAGCTTTTGCGGCTGCTTCGTCACCGCGATCGATTGCCTCATTACATTGGGCCAAGGCTAAAGCACCTTGCGCCTGATCTAATTCTCTGCCCAAGACGATCCAATCGCCATCATCTGGCGTGGCAATCCGCGCTTGATCGACCATTTTACGACATTCAGTTAATGATCCTGCGCTCAACAACGCGCGACCTTCCGTTATTTGATAGGTCACTTTCGGAATTATAACCGCCACTTCTTTGCTTGGCGGTTCTGACGGCGCAACAATCGTTGGCGGTTGAGGATTTATCGTCACCGCTAATGGCGTATTTTTTTCGGCTGGTTTAAACGCGATATAAGCCGCCGCTCCACCGCCGAGCGCTATCACCAAGGCTGCGGCAACCATCACACCCGTTCGCGATTTTTTCTCTTGGCTAAACGCCGAGCCTTTTTTGATAATCGTACCACCATCACGGATCGCTTTTAGGTCCTGAAACGCCGTTGTTGGTTCTAAACCATTTGCCAATGCCGTGAAATCCTCCAACATCGCATTTGCATCAGCGTAACGATGATCAGGATTTTTCTGCAAACACTTTAGTACGACTGCTTGATAGGTTTCAGGAATGGTTGGATCAATTTCCTTAGGCGGTTTTGGCTCAGCATGAATGTGCTGGTAAATGACCGATGTCGCATCGCCACCCGTAAACGGCAGACGACCAGTTAATAATTCATAGAACACCACACCCAACGCATAAATATCGGTGCGACAATCGCAGCGTTCACCACGACCTTGTTCTGGACTAAAATAACTCACGGTGCCCATGACGGTGCCAGCCATGGTTAAGCCGGTTTCATCAGAGCGTGCGAGTCGCACCAAACCGAAATCCATTATTTTCAGCAAGCCTTTTTTCGTCACCATCATGTTTGCCGGTTTAATATCACGATGAACGATACCAAGATCACCAGCTGCGCTTAGTCCACGTGCGGCCTGGGTAACTAATTCCAAGGATTCACGATGCGTTGGTTTAAAGCCACCTCGCAATTTCACCGACAAATCTTGGCCTTCTACATATTCCATTGCGAAATAATGATGTCCTTCATGCACGCCCGCAAAATAGACTCCAATAACATTGGGCGAAGATATTTTCGCTACGGCACGTGCTTCTAACAGAAAGCGGTTTCGGAAATTGTCATTTTCGCTTAAATGGGATGGAAGAACTTTTACCGCAACCGCACGGTCCAAACTAATTTGTCGTCCGCGATAGACCGAACCCATGCCGCCGCGTCCTAATAATTCACCTAATTCGAAATCACCCCAAATTTGATGATGGTGCGTACCCGACGATACCTTGCCCGATTTATTACCGTTCGCCGCGACATGTAATTCCGTCGCGCGGGTTTGATCATTTAACGCAGATGGTTTTTCCCCCATAACTTTCGTTACGATGGAAGCACTGCTAACCCCCTTACCTCCGGACAAATCGCTTAATTGTGTTTGCTGATTAGCCGCGGGTCCATTTCCGTTAGCTAAATCGGTAATAATCGTTGGTTGGTTGGCATCTGGCAGCGGTGTATTTCGCGGCGGTTGTTTCTTAGGATGATCAGTCATTTTCAGATCCGGTTTGGGGCAGCTGGCAACTTCGGTTTAAACCATGGTCAAAGAGTCAGCGGTCATGGTGGTTGTCCTCCAGAAAGCGTCAACCAGAGGCATGACCGTTTTTATGGTGCCCAAGCACAAAAATGGTACACCACCGCTGGCCTCAACTTCCCGTACTGAAGCTGCAAGGTCCGTCACCGATCAGCCGTCGGGCATAGCAAGTTAACTTTACGGCAATTGACCGTCCTGGGGTGCGCCGTAGGTTGCGCACCCCTCTGATATCCTCGCCCCTTACTCACCCGACCAAAAGTGTTGCCAAGAGCAGTACTCAAATCGGACTGGAGCCCGCAATGGTCAAAGCCGCCGCTAATCCTAACGATGCCCAAACTAAGGATCTGCTGAAAGTAATTTCAGCACTCGAAGAACGGTACGGCGAGCGAAAAGCTGGCAAATTCACCGATTTTATTGAAGCATTAGTTTTTCAGATTCTCGAATTAGGTACACAAGAAAAACAGTCCCGTGATGCGCTCAAGCGCTTACGCGAAGAATATGTGGACTGGAATGACATGCGCGTCGCGACCGTGCGCGAGCTCGAAGACATCCTGGGCAACAAGTACCCACAAGTGCGCAAGAAAGCCGAAGACATCAAGCACCTGCTGGCCGACTTGTACACCGCGTTCCGCCGTATGGAGATCAGCGAACTAGCTCCAGAAGGCGTCGAAACCCTGCGCGCGTTACCCGATACCACCAACGTGCGCAAAGACGATTTGGAACGCGCCCTGGTGCTGACCATGGACTTCAAAATATTTCCTTGCGATGAAGATCAATTCAAGTTGCTCAAATTTCTCGGCGGCGTGCCGAAACCTTTGACCATGCAGCAAGGTGTAAAACGCGTCGAAGAATGCCTAGATTCAGAGCAAATGTTGTCGCTTTCACGCGGCCTGCGTGAACATGTGCTAGTCTGCCATGAAGCTGGTGAAGACGAGCCGCAAATGATCGCTTTTAATTGGGATAAAAAAGACCCATTAGGCATGGATAAAGGCGTGAAAAAAGCGGCAGAAAAAGGTGCTGAAAAACCAGCCGCTAAAACCACGAGTAAAGCCAAAAAAAAAGCATAATCTTCCATTCACCTGCGCTTTTGCGCACTTGCGGTGTCGTGTGACGTCATGGCCAAACATAGCCACTGGTCCAACATCAAGCACAAGAAAGCGGCCAACGATAAAAAGCGGGCGGCTGTTATTTCTAAGATGGGCAAACTCATCACCGTTGCCGTCCAGGTCGGTGGTGGCCCTAACGTCAGCGATAATCCGCGCTTACGCTTAGCCGTCGAGAAAGCCCGTGCCGCAGGCATGTCGCTGGACCCGATTGAGCGCGCCATTGCCAAAGCCGCTGGGCTCGCTGGTGAAGGCAAGATGATGGAAGAAGTCGCCTACGAAGGTTACGCCAAAGGTGGCGTCGCCGTAGTCGTGACAGGTTTGACCGATAATCGCACTCGCACCGCACCTGAAATTAAAAAATTATTCGAATACGCTGGCGGCGTGATGGGCGTACCTGGATGTGTTTCTTGGCAATTCCAAGATAAATCGGTGTTTTTAGCAGACAAAACCAGCGAAGACGCCGTAATGGAAGCGCTCATGGCCGGTAATGCTGACGCCGAAGACATTCAGCCACAAGACGATGGCCAAGTTTCCATCAGTGCCGCGCCCAACCAATTTGATGCCGTCAGCAAAGCTCTAACGGCTGCTCGCATCGCAATAGTCTCGCAGGGATTTACCAAACTGCCTGATAATCCCTTAGCAATCGACAACTTAGACGTCGCCAAAGCCGTCCAAGAACTCATCGATAGCCTCGACGAGCACGACGATATCCAAGACGTCTACCACAACGCCGAGTTCTCTGAAGCGATCAGTAACCAACTCGGTTAATCTGTTCCCTTTTCGAGGGCCGCCTGTGGAGACGCCTCTGATGGGTCATCACTGATCTGCTTGCAAAACTGACTCACCCTTAGAGACTCCGCCCCCCTTAGATCCAGCAATTGGAGGTTTCATGTCCCGCGGTATGCATCGGCATCGTTCCATTCGTCTTGAAAATCTGCGTAAAACCCGGATTGCGACGCGCAAAGCTAAAGGACCTTCCAAGGTCAAAGCTCGCGCAAATCGCGAAGCCCGCGTGATTACCAAGATTAAAGCCACCAAAGCCGGCACCGGATACAGTGCCGAAGTGCAAAGCTGGCTGGCTGCCAAGCTCGACAAACCATTCAGCAAAATCACTGCTGACGAAATTAAGTCCGTCATCGCCTAACCGCAGTTGGCCTTCGACGATTCATTCGTCGGAATCTTTTTTCGCCTACAGTTCCATACAAGTCCGGCGCGGTTTAACCGCGCCGGTTTTGTTGTTTAGGTCGATCAGGGACATAGCGACTAAGAACCTGACCTCGTCCGTAGAAGGTCAACGCTAAATACCTCCGCCATCATTCGCAAAAAGATGGTAAGCTGAACATTCGGAGGTCTGTCATGGTTTCAGACATCAGCGCACTTACGGGTGCTAGCAAGTCCGTGAATAGCATTCTTCAAGTTCAGCGCACCGCACAAAAGCTCCCGGCGGCGCAGGTGGATAAACTTCTGCCGCAAGCCACCCAACAATCGAGTGGTAAAGATACCGCCACGTTTAGCAGTGAAGCCTTATCTCGCTTAGCCGCCGAAGAAGAAACTCAGGCGCGCGAGACGACTTAACGTAAATGTGAAATAAACGGGTTTAACTGGGAAAAATCTTTATTCGTTTGCCTTTTCGTTAATTCCTAACGTCTGCATCCACGCCAATCGTTCACGACCTTGCTGTAGCGCGACACGCAAACGTACTTGTCGCTCTCGCGGAGTCTAAGCTGGATCATAACCCGCCAATAATCCCTCGACGGCCAGCCGCAATTCATCGCTCCACGGCTCCGTAGACACATGGCGGGCAAGTAACATCCACACCGTTTCTGCTTGTTTTGGCATAGCAAGAGTTTTGGTTCATGTATATGAACCGTCAAGTCTGGGCTTCCGCTCACCCCTTGCCTTCACATAAGCTGCCACGATGGGCACCGCCTTTGGAACTTTGGTTAAGCAGCGCTTGGCAGAATTAGGTCTCAGCCAACGTCATTTCGCGAGCCTCGTCGGCCTAAGCCACGCTAACATCAATAAAATCATCAATGCCAGTCATGAAGCGCCGCCTCCGCCACAAGGTGACGATCTTCAACGCTGGGTCGTGGCATTACAAATTCCCCCGACCGAACACCAACGTTTTAACGACCTCGCCGCACTCGGCCATGTCCCCTGGGATGTCCGTGCACAATGGGAGGCGTGGTATGTTGCCCATAACCAATTAGTTGCCGACCACGCACGCCTACAAAGCGAGCTCACCAATTTACGCAGAGCCGCCGAACGCGGCACGCCGTACGACGAGAGCACATGACTTTACTGACAGCCACTCGCATCATTTCTTATTGCGAAGGAATTTCGACGCTCCTTTTATTTGGCGTCGCCATGCCGCTAAAATATGTGTATAAAATTCCCATGGCAGTCAGCATTGTTGGTCCGATCCATGGCGCATTATTTATCATGTTGCTGTTGTTACTCATCATGGTGATTAAACGACATGGCTTACCATTGAGCGTCTGGGCCTGGGGATTTTTCGCCGCGCTAATTCCGACCGGACCATTTTTTTATGACCGCTATTTATGTCGACAATGTGGGCAGACAGAGAGCAAATAATACGTTAACGGCCATGACGTATCCGTTCCCAGTAGCTGCTATAATTAAATTTCGGGCTATTTTCTACATCATGGCAACGCTGACAAGTTGCGGGTGTTACTGGCTGAAATGATCCACTCGACACGCGACCGCTTTGACGCTCAGCCACATGAGTACTGCCACGTCCATGACATGATTCGCAACCGACCTGTGCTAAATCTCGCTGTAATGCTTCACGCTGGGCAACCGCTTCTCCACGGCGTTGAAAACCATCTGGAAACCCAAGGCCAACCACGTGGCAACGCAAGCAATCTGGATCGTATTGATAATTTTTATTCACCAACGACTGGTACGCCTGTGCATGCTTCGATAAATCGTGACCTGCATGTGCCGTTGCATGACAAGTCAAACAACTATTATTTCCCACATAATGCGCCGCATCTACACGCCGCAGAGTAGTTATGCCGGCTGGTTTTTTATCACTTAATAACTCCATGCCAGCTAATTGTTCTTGGTATCGCTGAATCGCGGTGCGTACGAGTGGATGATCAGGCACGCGATCGTCCACCAGATCATAGTGACAGGCACCAGAACCCCAGGGCCAATAGCCAATCGTTTTCCCTTCATTGGCAAGGTGAACAATACGAGTCGGGCCCACGGCTAACGGTTGTGGACTGGGCCCTGCCACTGCGCCGCCGACTAGTAAACTGATACCAGGAACTGCACGCGCCAAAGCCATCAACGCTGTTTCATCCATATCCGCCATCACCACCACTAAAGATTTGGGATGCTGAGCAATCATTTTAAGTAACTCTTGTTCGGGATCGAGAACCGTAATTCCTGCCCCCGTGGCCGAAGCCAAAGCCACCGACGTCACTACATAAACCTGACCAGATCGCTCAATCTGCACACTACGTTCACCAAACCACGTACCATCTGCGCGTTGCACGTTTGCACTAACCAACGACGGCAGATCACTGCCATGCAGTAATTGATTTAGTTGATCTACGCCGAGTTGCACTTCCGCAGAGCCAATACCAACCACGGCTTGGCTAGTATGCTGTAACGCGCGTAAATACGCGGCTGCTCGCACTAATTGATAATCCACCGCACCACCACTCCAACCACCGCATTCCAAAACCAGGCGACGCTCCGCTGCGACGCGTGACACTAAACTCGCACGTCGCACCAAACCTCCATGCATGCCCGCCACACAACCACAGGGTTCTAAACGTGCACCCGCATGCGCGCTCCACACCACTAACGTATCGCTACCCTGTAATGCATTTGGCAAGGGCGGCACACCCACCGGCAATTCATCAGATCCTTTTTTGGCTGTCATTAATGATACCGCTGGCAACGTATTAGTAGCAACGCCTCGGCTCAGCACCATTACCGCAACGACCAGTGCGATGATACCAACAATCAACAAAAGGATAATTCGCTGCGACATACGTTATTCCGCTCAAGTAAAATCGACACTAACCGGAGTTTGGCCATAACCAAACTCACTTGCCCGCAGATCAAGAATCCAACCCCTCTTTGTCTTCACCCTCGCCTTATGATCCATCCAGGACAATCGCCCAAAGATAATTAATGGTCTCATAACACCTTCCCGAATCCACAGCAATGCTCTACCTACACGTCAACATAGATGCAACGAACGCTCAGCAATTGCATCAATTTTTGCAGCTAAACTGTGCCGGCATATTTTGCCACTGCTCATCACAAGAAATCGAGCGAGCACTGAGTCGATTACTCACCTTGATTAAAATAGAGCCTAAAATATTGGTACTTCGATTTGCGAACCCGCGGCAGGAACATCGGTGATGCCTGGAATAACTTCC
>SYDV01000382.1 GCA_005801395.1 Planctomycetia bacterium
CGCAAGGTCGTCGGGGTTCGAGTCCCCGCCTCGGCACCAAACGATAAAACCACGGTTTATACCGTGGTTTTATCTGTTATTAAGCCCTATGTGAACGCTATTTGAACACCGCATCGCTCAGCGCTCTCAGCGCTAAAGCGGCTGAACCTAATCGCGGGTGTTAAATTTATCGACCTTAATGGTGTAGGCGTTATTCACATTCGTCCCCCGAATGACCAAGCCATCCTGTTCAGGAACGCCTGCCTTGCCTTTCACGCTGAGGTAGTCACCAGCTTTAAGTTTCGGTTTGTCATCACTGAATAATAAGAATACCACCGCACTACGTGGTGCACCTGATACCGCCACTCCTTCTTCACTGACTTCGGCGGACCATTGTCCAAACGTATCGTCGTCACTGGCCTTTGGTCCGAGTCCCAGTCCAACCACCATTAACCAGGGGGCTGCGGGGTATTGAGTGGCCATAATTACGCGACCGCTGACAGAAACTTCCTTGCGGACAAACAATTTACGCGATTCCTCTAATTCGAGCGTTTCTTCTTTCACCGAGACTAAGCGCATGGCGTTATCAATGACGCCCGCTGGGCGCAAGCTCATATCAACACTCGTCAGCCACATGATGAGCATGATGAATACAATCACAGCGCCAACGATAGGTCCTATAATTAATGGGCGTAAAAACCACGGTTTTATGACTTCATCATCCGGATGTTTACTACATTCACGGCACGTTTCGCGTAATGGTTTATTCTTTGCGCCACAATGTGGGCAGGTCCATAAATCTTTTGCTACACCTGGCGCGACATCTAAATTATCGCCGAAATTACTAGTTTGCTTTTTCGGCGTACGTCCGGCTCCTGGCTTTTCATTTGGATCAGAGGCCGTTTTCGCGACTCGACCTATTCCTGGAACGGCATCGGCTTTCGGTGCAGACGCTTTTGCGCTAGACGTATCAACTTCAGTATCGTCAAACGGATTAAAATTAGCAGCTGGCGTCGGGGCCTTTTTCTTCGGAGCTGGTTCCGACGGGCTACTGTCAAACTCATAACTCACTGGTGCACTTGGAGCGACAGGAGCTGTCGGCGCAGCAGCGCTGCCTTCGCCAAGCCCACCAGCCAACGGCTTCCCTCCGAGCGCCTTGCCACCAAGGCCAACTTTGCCCGGCTCTTTAGCCGCTGGTTTTTTCAGTGGTCCGCCTAGATCTGGTACTTGTGGTCCGGTGTTCATTGTAAGTGCTCCCGCAGCGCTTTGGGGTGTGCAGGGTGATGATACACCTCAGTGAGGCAAGTAGGCAATGCCTACATGACCAAGGTGATTGATGCAGACGAAGTAAAAGTCAAAAAATTACTGACAAGACACCAACCGAAGTTGCGTAAGGCAGCAGACTACCACCTGAGCACATGACTATGCCAACACGCCATGTGCTCTCAGGTCGCCTTTCCTACCGATTTAATGCCCAACAACGATTTTAGCGCCAACCGTATCACGAATCAGCGTCGCTAAACCACTCGCTTCAGCAACCGATGGTGCTTCTGCAATGATACGACTGACCGGCTCGGTACCGGAAGCCCGCAAATGCACCCAACGGTCAGGCCACACTAACTTTAATCCATCGAGCGTTATTAATTCAGCACCCTTCGTCACCGCATGACCATTAAGTTTAGTGATAGCTGCGGTGACCGCCGCGCGATCCATGGCTACTTTTTCTTTATGAATCGCATACGACGGAATTGCGGCAATAATTTGTGAGAGCGTTTTTTTCGCTCGCGCGAGATATTCTAAGATGAGAGCGATGCCAATTTGGCTATCGCGTCCCCACACCACGCGCGGATCAATAATTCCGCCGTTACCTTCGCCGCCGATGACCGCTTTATTTGCCTGCATGGCATCGACGACATGTGCTTCACCGACTTTTGAACGCAGCACTTTTGCGCAGTGGCGCGCCGCAACATCTTCGAGCATGCGACTAGTCGATAGATTCGTGCAGGTCACTAAATCCTTACGGCCAGCGGCCTGTTCCGCCGCTAAACGCGCAGCAGCGCACAACACCAGGGTATATTCTTCACCAATATAACGTCCTTCATTATCAATAACCGCTAAACGATCCGCATCGGGATCTTGGACAAATCCAATCGCTGCGCCAACGGCTTTGACCACCGCTCCCGTGTCGCGCACATTCGCCGCCGTGGGTTCGGGATCGCGTGGAAATATTTGATCCGGACGCGTGTGCAATGGCACCACTTCACAGCCTAACGACGCTAATAAATCCGGCGCAATAACGCTCCCCGCACCATTCACGCTATCGATCACCACTTTTAATTTGGCGGCGCGAATCAGCGGCACATCGACGCAATCTAAAACACGATTGCGATGAATAACCAACGCATCCTCACGAATTCGAAAACTGCCGACACCACTCCATTCTTTATAAGTGACTGTCGTATGGTAAACTGCTAACACCGCATCTAACTGCGCCTGATCCACATTGCGACCCGTTGGTGAAAATAATTTTAACGCATTCCATTCGACATTATTATGACTGGCGCTGACCTGAATGCCGCCAGCCGCCTTTAATTCCATAATCATAATGGGAACCGTCGGCGTCGGCACGATTCCGATATCGACGACGTGACAGCCAACCGAACGGAGTCCCACTGCCACGGCCTGGGCAAATAACGCGCCGGTCGGACGGCTATCGCGGCCCACCACAACCGTCCCCCCTTTGGCAATCGCCTGGCCATAGGCCGCAGCCAAGCCGACAATCTGATCGATATCGATGGTTTTACCCACCACACCGCGAATACCGGAAACGGAAACGACACAGGATAAAGGACGATTGCTCATGGGCATAAGCCGTACTCAAGTACGTGTGCTTGCCAATGCCCTGGCACCAAAATGAACTGCGCACCCATACGCGCCAAGCCGTTGACCCATAGCCCTAGCGACGTTGCGCGCTTTGCACGCGCACCTAACCTGCCGATCTCTATGGCACCAACGCTTACTACTGCTGTGCCGCTCTCGGCCAAAGCCCAGGCGCGGTTACGTAAGCCTCGTACACGCGGAGCTTTCCAGCCGATTGATGCGGCCCGACAGCAGTTGGGTTTGTTGGCTGTTGGCGATGACCAGGGGCAGGCACGAATTTTTTGGTTGGTCGATTTCCCCACCTCGACCATTAGCGATGCGCGCTTTTTGGCCTTTGGTGATCTGGTGAGCCATCCGATTACGGATGCATTCACCGAATTAGCACGTGGTCGCACGGTCAAAGACGCCTGTTTGTTGACGGCTGAACAAGTCGAAAGTTTGCTGCGCGATGACCCAATGACGCCGGCCTTTGGCGAACAAGGTTTAGCACCATTAGCCTTTTTGCGCGTGATCCAAGATCGTGCTGAAGCGGAATTACCGAATTTAGTGCTGCTGCCAAAACCAGTAG
>SYDV01000383.1 GCA_005801395.1 Planctomycetia bacterium
AGTGTGCTTGCCAATCTTTTCGAGAGCCATTGTTATTGTTATCATCATTGAGGTCCTGTTCCCAACCATTAGCGTTTTCATTAATATTTGAGCGTTTGACATAGACATTCACATCGTGCAATTGTTTGAGTGGCGTAAAAGGCAGTCCATGTGGCCGCGCAGGATTTCTTTTATCGTTGCCGATAACTCGCAGGGGCTGCTTAATCCGATTTTCGGAGGTATCATAAGGGTCATCGTAACTGAGCCAAAAATCAGTTTCTGCCAGTGCAATTTGAAAGCCGGCACGCAAAACGGCATTTTCTGTAGCGAGTCGATTCGCCGTGCTTACGGTTTGCGATGCGACACGTAGGCCGCTGGTTGCAACATAAACAATGAGCATGCCCAACGTCACGGACAACATAAGTTCAATGAGTGTAAAAGCGTTGGTTATTTGATTACGGATAAACATCGGTGCTCCTTTTATAGTTATCGATTAATGAGCGAGAGACGTGGGTCATAGAAATTAAACCGAGAAACAGTCGCGGCGCGCATACGCACAGATTTTGGCACTGGGCCGCGATCTAATTTACCCAACATGCCTGTAATTAAAGGATCTCCTCCATTAGGGTTAGGTTTTGTCTTGAAGCTGGTGCCATTAAAATTGCGATCAGCACCGTAGAGCCCAAGAAATACTTTTATTCGCTCAGGATTGGAATTTCCTTGGTCTAATTCCGGAAGTTTATCTTCACCTGGATTGTCCGGTCCCAGAATGGAAATTTCAGCGCCCGTTTCACGTGAGGCAGTTTCTTCAGAAAATAGCATAGTTTTTTCAGGGTTGCGCATGGCAAACTGAAAACGATCTTGCCAATCGCCATGATTTATCAGTGCGGCGACACTGGATTTCCCAGCGATAGGGGCAGCACGAGGGTAACGACTGGCATCAACTGGTGCGCTAGGTGCAGTTTCAAAATCTTCATATGCTTGCCAATCAACAGCCCAGAACACTAATTGGCGACAACGTTCGCGGGGTTGAAAAACACGAGTTAAGGTAAAGTGGTTGCTAGGTCCAAATGCAGTAGGAAGGTCAGCAGATAATTTTTTCTTGGGATAAGACATGCTACGGCCTGGATTCGTAATCGTCTGCGCCGAGACAAACTTCCATTGATTGGCGGCAGCGCCATAATTATAGGGAGCGAAAGTCGTACCATCCATGGGAACATAACCACCAAACGGATCGTACTGGATTAATGGATAATCCATCATAATGGCACGATTCAGCGGTCGAGGCGCACCCCAATCATAGGGATGAGCTGCCGCATAACGCATGACTAATGCCAGTGCATTTTCGTGAAACTTGCGAATCGTGTTAATGTCTGGAAGCGAAAACGTAACTGAGCCGAGCGATTTAACCGTTGGTTGAATGGGAAAGTATTCATTAGAAATATCGAGTGTATATGATTGGCCTCCAACGTGTGCATCATGGGCGGTTAGGCAGAGCGCCGCATGCGCGAGAAACCGAGCCGCGTTGACGGCAAAGGGCACTTGTTTCGTTCCTGCCGGAGCTCCGACAATAAATAACTTGTTAATTTCAAGGAGGCTCGGCTCATCATACCTTAAGGAAACACCAGTTTGAATATCGGTATGAACCCCTTTTCGTTGTGCATACCATTGCGCAAGCGCAAAATAGGCGATAGCGGATTCATAAGAAAGTTCCTTCATGGTTTTATTGGCAACCGGATTAATAACTTCAGCCCCACCGGGCATGCCATCTTTGGGCATCATCGCTTGTTGCACTTGGTTCGCGACATTGTTCGCCTTATTTCCATTCGCATTAATTTGTGCCCAACCTCGACTGACACCATTAATTTTATTGTTAACCTCAACTCCTTGATAGTAGTGATCAGGGATCCAACCACGTTCGGCATAGGCCCAATAGCCACTGCTACGTAAAAATTTATTTTGCTGCAGAGCTTTAAGCACCGCGTTATCGGCTTGAGCCAAAGCAATAGATGCCTCGACCCAGGCATTGGTATTTGGTAAGCCAGCGCCACTAACAATACCATTAAAAAGAACGGACATATCGCCTTTGTCGGCATCAAGAATAGACGTATCATATTCAATCGTGTCTTCCCAAAGCATCATCTTTCGGCGTTCATCAAAAAAACGCCTATCTCCGCCACCAGGAATGCTTGCTTGAATGGCATTAAATTCAAATGCCCGACAATCAGGTTCAGCAGCTGTCGGAGATTTCGCGCGAATTTCTTCTTGGTTGTTGGTTTTTCCATGCATAGGTGGTGATGGGTATGGTGTATAATATGGCCAGTCTTTATAAGGAAACATTGAAACAGAATTTTGCTGTGCATAACCAGTTACCGCGACCAACAAGCGCATTGACTCGTTTGGCCCTTTTGCATTAGTGCGCTCACCAACAGGGTTAAAACCAGTGGTAGCCAGTGGCTGACTGTAATACAGGTAGCCGCCATCGCCTAAGATCTTTTGAATTTCATCACCGTCGGAATCCAGTCGTCGGGCGATTTCCATGGGTAGCGGAATCAACCCAAAGCGAAAGTTTCCGATTTTGGCTTCTAAGTCGGGCGCATAGGCGCGATAGCTGCCGACGGTGTCCCAAGGGTTGACGCCTTCACGGTCCATCATGACGTTTGAATCGGTAGCAGACGAAAACATCTCAATCAACTCGACGGCTCTTGCACTTGCTAGTATTTGGAAGCGCGACATTTGCTGAGCTTTAATTCCAGCAGGAAACAACATCAACACACTCACCACACCAAACGTAACGATGGCGAGCGAGATGCTGACTTCAAACAGAGTGAAGCCGCGACGGGAAGAGACGAAGGCGCCCAAAAGTTTCATATACGATCCATGAAGGGAATAAATAATAAACGAGTGACGGAATTAACCACAGAGTCTAGCTACTAAGTATGTAATTTCACATTCGGATGTTCGATTTCACAAAGTAGGCACCTAAGAGAGGTTGCTGAATTTAAATACCGGACACTGAGTTAAGATGAGAATGATTTCGGTGTATTAGTCACGGCGCATAACAAGGCAGTCGTGGCTTTTATATGGCTATTTTAATTGGATTTTCATGTGGTCATAAGCCCAGAAAATAAATTGTTTCACTTATAAAATCATAAGAAGGTTTCACCTATGAAATGTTAATAATATCGCGATGGATGGCGCAGAATTAATTCCTGATTTTTGCGACCATAAAATTCTATGAGAGAATTCCTAAAGGTTTCATTTGTGAAATATGACCCAAGCGTAAATGGATCAGTGATCCATTTGATGTCAGATAGCATATCGATTTTCCCGCCCAAATTGATACCGTGGACTGAGCGTCTACATCTTACCTTGTTCAGGTTACTTAGGCGGAAAAGCCGAAAGAATAGCAAGTCCATTTCGATTTTTTTCCAACACCGACGGGTGCTTGAGATCAAGCTGATCGACGTGCGCGAATTTCAATTTTTTATTAATGAAATCGTATTTGTTCGGACTGATCAATATGCGGTGATTTACTTTACCAATTCAAGATCGTCTAATCCCAGCGAAATAGATAAACGAAATATCGCACGTTTAAGTTTGACTAGGATATTTAGCGAGGATTTCTAATTACGATGAAAGATCTTTAAAAATGTGCGTAGTCACCCTTTTGTGCCACCAATATTTTCCCACCTAAATCCAATTTTTTTCCTAGCGTGACTGGTTGCCAGGCGGTTGGTTCTGCGGCAACTGGTCGCCAACACCAACGTCCATCATAACATCCAATTTGGCAGGCTTGACGTGTGCGTGCGCCAGCAAGCGCTAATTGTGCACCTGGACCGCCGATGGTGACTTGTCGCAGGACTTGCACATACGACATTTCTGGACGATTTTCTGGCCGCGTTATGACGACGGCATCGAATCCGTGACCATGTTCGATGCCACATGGCGCGGAACCCGTGCTAGCCGTTGCTCCATCAAGTGCTGGTTGCGGCTCACTGCGACAAGGGATGCAGCGCAGACGCAGAACCACTACATTGGCTACCACTAAGACATTTTCGCCATCGTTTTCGAGTGGCACCGACTGCCCAGGCTTCACTGTGACTCCATCTAACATGGTGCCATTCGGGCTGCCTTGATCATCGACAACGCAGCGATTTTCAACCGCATCGTAGCGCAAACAGACATGTTGGCGACTGACGCGCTGTAGGGCATCTTTATGAGTCGCAACTGGATAGTAGCGCAAGCAGAGATCCACGGGAGCCTCACGCAGCTTGCCCATAATTATTTTTAGACGGGCAAATAGAACGACGCCCGAAGGATCATTAGGGATTTCTGGCAATAGACTAAGCCAATCACCAGTGATAGCTGAATTAATATCACCCTCAAAGCGATCGGGGATTCTAGCTTTTGGAAAACGTAGAGGCCCACCAACCACCACCGTCGCGAGGGTTTGTGTCTTTACCGTATTCGGTGAAGCCACTGGCATCATCGGCATGGTTGCCATGGTGCTGCTGACCGCACGCGGCAATGCCGGATCATCAAGCGCTAATAAATTTGCCGCAATGGTTTGAATATCCATCGTCGACATCGGAATAGTAGGTGCGGCATCTAATAAATCAGCCACCATGGTCATATCATTTGACGTACCACGTAAATCAGCTGCCATGGTCGCCTGTTCACTGTCTGCAACCATTTTTGTGGCAATGGTGGCCATGTCGGAAGATGGCGTAAATGCGGCACCATTTTTTCCCGATAAATCACCTTCGCGTGTGTCCTCTTCAATAGCTGATTTTGGTGTTAGTCCTAATTTAACTAAAACGTTCGCTACTGCGGAACGCAATTCGACGGGATCTTTGAAACGCTTGCCGCGTTCTTTCTGCATACACGTGCTAATAATTTGCGCCGTCGCGTCGCTAATCACCGGACGTAATTTGCGGATATCGGGAATCGACGCGGTGCAGTGTTTATGCAGTATTTCCTGCAAACGACCGTAAAAAGGCGCGGTTCCGGCAAGGCAATAATAAAGCACTGCACCAAGGGCATAAATGTCACTGCGAATATCCAAATTCGGATCCGTGACAATTTGCTCTGGTGACATGTATAAAGGACTGCCAACAATAGCACCTTCCATGGTTAACATGGTGCGATTTGATTCGGTTGAACGCGCAATGCCGAAGTCGGCAATTTTAGCCTGACCGGCTTGATTAACGAAGTGGCTGGGGCCATTATGGCCATGATTTATCCGGGGGAAATTTATCCATGACGCTTAATAATGATGGAACCATGATGGCCTTTGGATTTAGTTACCGGCTCTCCAACTCGCCAAGACCATTGGAGTAGAGTATGGCTAACGACGATCATATCCCAGTAGAAGGCGCTCCAGGCGAGGCAGAAAAATTGCCAGGTTCTCCGTCCACGCCACAACCACGTCGCAAATCCATTGGCACTGATCCGACGATGCCGATTTTGCTGCGTAAGTCACAGGAGCCAGAAGCGAAAAAAATTGAATCGATCGATGTAGATTCGGCGGCATACGAAGAATGGACAGGAAACGAACAAACGCTCGTCGGCGTTCCTGCTCCTCATGGCGATAGTGATGGCAGCGATCGTTTACCCATCGTGGTTGTGAATGATGATGATTCATCTAATTGGCTAGGAGCGGAAAAAACGGCACTGCCGGCCAGTCGTCCAGTTGCGAATGCAAATGATGATGAGTGGACAGGTAATGAAATGACCATGGTCGGTGCTCCAGTGCCGAGTTCGGTTCAGGTGCCTACGACAAATGAAGATGAATGGATGGGCAAAGATGCCACTATTATTGGCACGCCGTCACCACAGGTCAAATCAAGTGCAGGACAAAGTGGAATTACGACAGGTGGAGGAAAGAAAACCAAGTCCACCATGGACGATGGTTGGCATTTAAAAGGACGCCAAGGACCGTTAACTGGGCAAACGATTGGCGACTACGAAATTGGCGGTATTTTGGGCGAAGGTGGTATGGGCACGGTTTATCGTGCAAAGCAAATATCTCTGAAACGTCGCGTAGCTGTAAAAGTATTGCCACCGCATTTGGCATCAAACGCGCAAATGCGTCAGCGATTTGAGCAAGAGGCCACGACCGCCTCGTTATTAAATTCACCACATGTCGTGCAGGTTTTCGCCGCGGGTTCGCATCATGACATGGTGTATTTCGTGATGGAATTCGTAGAGGGCACCGATCTTTCTGAGAAAATCAGTGAGAAAAACGATGCCGGACAATTATTTACGCCCGACGAAGCCACCAATTTTATTATTCAAGCTGCACGTGGTTTAGCTGAAGCCAATAAACATAATATTGTTCATCGCGACATTAAGCCAGCAAACTTAATGATCACCACCAAGGGCGTGGTGAAGATCGCGGACTTTGGTATTAGTAAAATTGCTGGTGAACATGGGTTAACCATGACCGGCACGGCAGTTGGTACTCCGGCGTATTGTTCTCCAGAACAAGGTCGTGGTGATAAAGTCGATGCACGCGCGGATATTTATTCGTTGGGTGTGGTATTCTATGAATTACTCACAGGGCGAAAACCATTTGATGGAACAACCGCTAACGCGTTAATTTATCAGCATAACTATGCTGAACCGACGCTGATTACCGCATTGCGAGCAGAAGTCCCGGATGCTTATCAAGCGGTAGCGCTCAAATGTTTGCAAAAAGATCCAGCCAAACGTTATCAAGATGCAGCGGAATTAGTTGGTGATCTAGAACGCGTACGTGCCGGTTCAGCGCCAATGACGGCGTTGATGAATGCGTTCGGTACTGGCGCTGATGAAGCGATGCGTCGACTGGGTATAAAGCAGCGACGTATTTGGCCATACATCACCGCGGCATTAGTGTTGGTTGCGATAATCGCAGGCATTGTGCTGTGGTCGAATCAACAACATGCCTATCCCCTTTACTAAGGTCATGTTTCGCTAAGCTCCTGCCATGAGCAAAGAAACCGAACTTTGGCAAGACTTCCCTAAAACCCTCCCGGAGTTCGAGCGGCGTTTCTCGTCGGAATCGGCGTGCCGTTCGTAT
>SYDV01000384.1 GCA_005801395.1 Planctomycetia bacterium
GCTCCCAATCGTTCCAAGCCTTCGTCCCAATAGCGACAACGATTATCGTTTCTTCTTCATGCGCATGCTGCGCAGCCAGCCTTCATTGGCGACGCTCGATAAAATTGCCATAGCGCAACCCAAAGGCTCCGAAAAAATTGGGGAACAGTTGATCAATGCTACGAATCAATTACTTCCCGTGATAAACAACCAACCAACTTCAACCGTATTCACTTATGAAGGTTCTGATTCATTAAAATCCGCATTCACACAATCATCGGGCAGCGCTGATTTGTTATTTGTAATTGTCGACACCGCAAAAATGCCGACCAAAGAAACCGCTAATTATATTGCTGAACAGTGTAAAAACGCGGCACTAAACGGAACACTCTCGGTCCTAGTTTTAAGTCCTGATAAAGCTGCTCAATTAGATTTAATGGAGAAATGGCGATCCTATATTAATCGCGTACACGAATTAATGCCCGTGGTTCCCGTTATCGATTTATCGGTGGCGCCACTGTTCGCTAAACGCCATCGCTTCGCATATAATGGAAGTGACATCACGGCCAATCCGTTATTCAACAGCAGTCTCGTCGGTGGCGTGCAGGAATTATTCGCACGCATCCAATCGATTATCACGCTTAACGGAGCACGTCGCCAGGGCGAGGACGGCAACCAATAATCGCTGATGTTAAGTACAACCTTTTCGCGCTTATGCGCCTAAAGTCTGGCGCTTATCCACCAAGAGCTTTACCACCGACGGATCCGCCAAAGTGCTAATATCGCCAAGATTATCCACCTCTTGAGCAGCAACTTTGCGGAGAATGCGGCGCATGATTTTACCTGAACGTGTCTTCGGCAAACCGGGGGTGATTAAGATTTTATCTGGAGTGGCAATCGGCCCGATTATTTTACGGACTTCGTCTTTGAGTCCTTTAATAAGATCGGGACTTTCAGTGAATCCATCCTTCAAAATAACATAAGCAAAAATACCCGCGCCTTTTATTTCATGTGGATATCCGACGACAGCAGCTTCTGCACAACCAGGGTGTGTAGCTAAAGCACTTTCCACTTCGGCCGTTCCCATACGATGCCCGGACACATTAATGACATCATCCACACGACCAGTGATCCAATAATAACCGTCTTTATCGCGGCGGCAGCCATCGCCGGTGAAATAATAACCTGGGTACATTTTAAAATAGGTATTTACGAAACGCGTATGATCTCCATAGATCGTTCGCGCAATGCCTGGCCACGGTGCTTTGAATGCCAAAATGCCCGAAACATCGTTGCTCTTCAGTTCAACCCCTTTTTCATCCAACACGGCAGGAACCACGCCAAAAAACGGTACCGTTGCTGAGCCAGGCTTTAAATCAATAGCACCTGGAAGCGGCGTAATCATGTGGCCACCGGTTTCCGTTTGCCAGAACGTATCGACAATCGAGCAACGTTTATCGCCAACGACTTCGTAATACCAACGCCAGGCTTCTGGGTTAATCGGCTCGCCAACGCTGCCTAATACGCGCAAACTTTTACGGTCATATTTGGTGACGAAATCATCGCCATCTTTAGCAATGGCACGAATCGCAGTTGGTGCGGTGTAAAAAGAATTAATTCCATGGCGTTCAACCATATCCCAATAACGCCCCGCATCCGGATAAGTGGGAATTCCTTCAAACATAAACGAGGTCGCACCATTGCACAGTGGACCATAAACAATGTAGCTATGCCCTGTTACCCAACCGACATCTGCCATGCAGGCGTAGATATCGCCTTCCCGATAATCGAAAACATATTTATGCGTCATTGCCGTATATAATAAATAACCAGCCGTGGTATGGGCCACGCCCTTTGGTTTTCCGGTGGAGCCAGAGGTGTAGAGCAAAAATAATAAATCTTCACTGTCCATCGGCTCTGCAGGACACCACGGACGTTCCCCGTCCATGGCTTCGCGCATGGGGAGATCACGCCCCGTCTTCATCGGCACTTCAGCGCCAGTTCGAGCAAGCACAAACACGGTATGGACATTGGGACAGGAATTAAGTGCTTGATCAGCAGTCTTTTTCAACGGCACTTTTTTCTGTCCGCGCAAACCTTCATCCGCGGTGATAAGTACTCGACAGTCGGAGTCTTGAATGCGATCACGCACTGAGTCGGCTGAAAAGCCACCAAAGATAACCGAATGTACAGCGCCGATACGCGCGCACGCCAACATCGATATCGCGGCTTCAGGCACCATGGGTAAGTAAATGGCCACGCGATCACCTTTGCGCACACCACGTGCGCGTAGCGCGTTCGCTAAACGACAGACTTCCCCGTGCATGTCACGATACGTCAGGCGACGAATATCACCGGGTTCATCTCCTTCCCATAAAATGGCAACCTGATCGCCACGCTTTTCCAAGTGACGATCCAGGCAATTTTCGCTGACATTTAACGTGCCACCTGGAAACCAGGCCACCGTACCAGCAGCGAAATCCCCAGCGACGACTTGTTTAAATTCCGTGTTCCAAGTCAGAAATTTTTTCGCCATCGTGCCCCAAAACTTATCGGGGTTCTTTACGCTTTGATCGTATAATTTCTGGTAGGCGTCCTTCGACGACACATGTGCGCCCTTTTTCACCC
>SYDV01000385.1 GCA_005801395.1 Planctomycetia bacterium
CGCAGCTTTGCCAGGGTATTGGTATGGCCCAGTGCTAATACCCGCGCTGTTTCTGGCGCGGGCAGAAAATCCAAATTTTTCGAGCGGATAACTGGTTTCGCGGTTAAAAAGCGACTGCTATTCCAGCCCAATAAGAGCACCGCGCCAAGCACAATGCTGACACTAAATAATACATTCGACAGGCGCGCTGTCATAATTGTTTCCTGCGCACAACCGCAATCGTAATGACGACTAATAAAGTACACCACATCACGCCGTAAATAACGCGCAAAGCAAGATCTTCCAACGTCAGCGGTGTACGATAAACAGCTTCATTGCGATAAGCAAATTGCCCAAGATCGGGCACTAAACTCGCCAACACAATCGCAATCGTCTGCTGAGTTCCTTTTAAATGATGCACCAATCCAGGTAATGAGTGTACGGCGTGTCCAAGCGCATACGTCGCCAAGCCTAAAACTGCAGCTAACAGTGGCGATGACAACGCCGTCCAACACAGACTAACCGCAGCCATGACGAGTACTTCTAACGTGGTGAGTAATCCTGCGACAACCAGCCACTGATGCACATCTGCACCCGTGAGCAATAAATAGATTAACCCAATGGTCAGCATCGCGAGCTGTCCAGCCACTAAGGCGAAACATAACCCGAGGTATTTACCCAAAACAAACTGCCAGCGCGGTAAAGGGCGTGACAAAATGGTATAGAGCGTTTTCTGTTGGATTTCGACATGCACTAAGGCTGTACCCGTAGCGACCGCCACCAAAACGCCCATGATGCTTTGCAGACTGAAAACCACATCCGTGGTAATGATGTTACCGTCTGTCGCGCTAATCCAACCAACGATGCGCGACATCAACACGCCCAGCAAATAAATGATTAATAATAAGATAAAGGTGCGTGATCGCACCGCTTCACGACAGGTTGCCCACGCAATAACGCCAATCATGACGCAGCCTCCAAACGTTTACCGGCGGCATGGAAGGCTTGCACGCGCGAGACAAAATAATCTTCCAAACCAATGCGGCTACGCTCCAGGCGAAGAATTTCTGCGCCCGTTGGCAAACTCGCCAAATGCGTCGCACGTTCGGTTTCTGGAAATTGCCAGCGCCACGTACCATCCGCATTATTCGTGGCTGCGGCAGGTTTTGTTCCAATGCCAACCAATACCAACGGTGCTTGCTGCACTAAATCTGCTAAGCGACCTTGCTCTAGCACCACGCCATGATCGATAACGCCGTAGTAATCACATAGGTCTTCAACGTCAGATAAAATATGGGTACTGAAACATAACGTCGCACCGCGTTTACGCTCAAGCGCCAACACTTCACGAAAGCGTGCGCGCCACAGAGGATCCAATCCCGAAAATGGTTCGTCCAATATCAACAATTCTGGTTGATGAATTATGGCCTGAGCCAAACCAAATCGTTGGCGCATGCCTTTAGAAAAACTTCCCAACATACGTTTTTTTAAATCACTCAGGTCTAATAATTCACACACACGATCAATCGCCGCCGGAATCGCTGCTGGAGCCATACCGGATAATCGCCCCATATAAGCCAGATATTCGCCCACGGCTAAATTATCATAAAAATACGGATGTTCAGGAAGATATCCCAGGCGCGCACGCAAACGATAATCGCCTAATGGCTGTCCCAACAACGTAATACTTCCAACGTGTCCATGAAGTAAGCCCATGACTAATTTTATGCTGGTCGATTTCCCAGCTCCGTTGGCGCCAAGAAAGCCAAACGCCGAACCACGCGGCACTGTCAAGTCGACTTGCTTGAGCGCATGGACCCGTTGCAGCCAATCTCCGCGATAGGTGAAGGAAACGTTGGTAAATTGAAGAATCGCATCATTACTCATAATGGTTGCTATGACCTACCTCGGTGACGTCGTATGGGGCGAAACCTTGCCGGTTTGCCGACAAGTGTCTAGTACGATTTTGATTGGTACGAGATCCGACGTCCGAGGTCCTGTAATATCAACGACCTATTTAATTATCGGGCATTTCATTCGAGCACAAACCGTCTGAAGTCATTTAATGATCGTCCGTCCTAAAGACCTCGGACATCGGACATCGGACATCGGACATCGGACATCGGACATCGGACATCGGACATCGGACATCGGACCAGTCAAAAAAAAGGACCAGTCGAAAAATCACCCCAACCGCTGATACAAGCGCAACAATCGCTCCCGCGTCGGAATCTCACTCAGTCCGTGCACTAATAACAATGCAGTTGGAATCAGCGTGACTAATAGCACATCGCCATCCGCAGCAAATAAATGCAGACGGAAATGCGTACCGATGACAATTAACGCATCGCCCGTTGCGGCCAGTATCAGCAATACCGCGCCACGGCGTTGAATAAATTGCGCGACTTGCCAAGCACGTTCACGCAAAGCAACCGTGTGACGATGAAAATCAGCTAAAAAACGGCGACGTGCAAGAAACAGGGTAACTAAACAACCCAACACATGCAGCCCTGCAATGATGGTCGCTACTTGCACCACGAGTTCTTGAGCACCACGTGGATCCAAGCGGAGAACATTATAGGTTACCGCCAAACTCGCTCCACCTACGCCCAATATGAGGCGTGCAAAGTGTAATTTGCGCAAGGTCAGATCCGGATGATATCGATCCACAAATACACCAAATTCTTCCGCCGTTGGCGGAGTCGATGACGTTGGCGCAGTGCGCACGGGAGTCGATGGCTGTACTTCGGACATGGGTGCACGGTCTCAACCTCAGTGACCTGGGCAAGAAAGCTCAGGCGATTGACGACTTGCCTTGTCACGCAGATGAGCGACCACCACAGCTTCGTCTTGCGCATCATGATCAGGAGCCCCCATGGTTTTGCCTCCACTCGGATACAGTTCCAACCTGCACGCGGCGGAAACCGTCGATGAATTAGTCGGCACGTTGCAACGCTTCACCAGCGAAGTTCGCCATCGTTTAGGCTGGGAACGCTTAGGGCTCGACCTACGCCTTGGTTCAACCGCGATTCGCACTCTCACAAAAGATGCCAGCGCACGCGCCATGTTGCGCCGAGCTTTAGACGACGCCCACATTAGTGCGCACTCCCTCAACGCCTTTCCTTTACGTCCCTTTCAAGCTGCCGTGGTCAAAGCCGAGGCTTATCGCCCAGATTGGACCGACGCCGAACGTGTCGACGACACCATCGCCATCATTGATGTCGCTTTAGCGCTATGCGACGACGATTTAATGACGGTATCCACGGTTCCAGGAAGCTATCGTCCCTTTGGCGCGCAAGCCAATAACCAACAAGTTATTGCCGCCGCACTAGGACGATGGGTCGGACACGCCGCGCTCCGTGCACGCTCTAGTGCACGCCGCGTGGTGTTATGTTTAGAACCAGAACCATGGTGCACTTTAGAAACCAGCTACGACGTCGCTGCTTTTTGGCGTGGCCCTTTAGCTGATGCCGGTGTTCGCGCGGCAGCGACGTTGTTAGATGGCGATCAAAAAGCCGCACGCGCAGCCATTGACACTCATTTAGGCATTTGTTTCGACACCTGCCATTTTAGTTTAGCATTTGAAGACCAACACGCCGCCGTGCAACGCCTGCGCGATGCTGGTGTCCAAATCGCAAAATGCCAATTTTCTGCGGCCCCCGAAGTCCTGCGCCCTTTTGAGGACACCGCTGGATTAGCCGCACTGCGTGCGTTAGCCGAACCCCGTTTCATGCATCAAACTGCCGCTAGTTCCGCCACCGGATCCCTCAGTAAAGTGCAAGATCTCGATCAATTAGATCAATGCTTATCACGTTTACCCAACGCCACCGCGGTCCGTAGTCATTTTCATATTCCTATTTTTCGCCCAGCTCAA
>SYDV01000386.1 GCA_005801395.1 Planctomycetia bacterium
ACGCGCGTCTGCGGCTTTAGTTATTGCAGGCATGGCAGCCCAAGGGGAAACGCTCATCAGTCGAGTCTATCATATTGATCGAGGGTATGAACGAATCGAAGAACGATTACGTAAAATCGGCGCAAAAATCACCCGCGTCTCTTCTGGCCAACCTGAACAGTCCATGGCAGCAGGCGGTTAATTAGTCATGCCGCTAGCCGATCAACGACTGAGCGACATTACCAAGGCCCTCTGCGAACGTACCCCCACCCCAGGGGGCGGCGCAGCGGCCGCCATTGCTGCTGCCCTCGGCTGTGCCGCAGGCGCCATGGCCGCTCGTTATACGACTGGCGCAAAATATTTGACGCTCGAAGCAGAATCACTGGCACTTGCCGAGTTACTAACCCAAACGGCAAATGCTTGCCTGCAAACCGCTGATGATGATGCCATCGCTTATGCTGCCCTGACCGCAGCACGAAAAAATAAAGACCAACTAGCCATAACCCAAGCAACAGCGGCAGCCATTGCCGTTCCTGCACAGTTATTAGCGTTGTGCGCGCAACATGCTGCTGACCTCGCCGCTTTTAGGCCCCGATGTAATCCTTATTTAGTGTCCGACGTCAACGTCGGCATTCATTTATTATGCGGTGCAGGCCGTGCCGCTTGGCAAACGTTACTCATAAACCAACCGAACGACGCTGTCATTACAGTAGCACGTACTCATCTAGCGGCACTACAATTGACGGAACAAGGCGCGTTGGAAACGGGCACATGAAAATACCGCTAAAAATTGCACTAGCGCTAATTTTAGCCCTCACCCTACCAGTCGCTCAAGCAGGCGAAGTTGCCACCACGTTGGCCGCCAGTGATTTCGAAGCGAGTATTAGCGGCGAGATTATTCACACCAATGAATTGACAGTTGGACCACTGGTTTTGCATGATGTCGTAAGTCGCCCTGAGTTACAAAAAAACCTTTTCTTTTTCCATGATTGCCAAGCAACCGTTTATGGCGGAACGGCTAAAGGATCCCTGTCTATTGATTTTATTCGCAACCGTATGCACATATCAACGACGGTAAACAACGTTGATTTAGCCACCTTGCTCGCTGCTTTTGGCGGCAATGCGGATAGTTATTCGGGTGTCGTTTCAGGACAAATCGACATCTCGTTTCCTTTGGGGAAACCCGAAGAAGCCGAAGGGCGCGGACGCGTCACCATAGCAAACGGCAATTTGGTAGAACTGTCATTTCTCACAAATTTACTGGTTGGCGACATTACCAATGTGCGAAACCAAGACTCTGCCGAAGCAAATTTTGATATAAAAGAAGGTGCTATTCGTTTATCATCAGCCAGCGTTGTGATGCCCAAAGGCATTATGCTCATATCTGGAATTGTTATGCTCGACGGTTCCTTACGCCTTCTCGTTATCCCGCATGTTTCAGGTGGGTTACTGAGCCAAGTGTGGTTTGTGGGCAAATGGTTCGGCAGCGCCTTAGCCTTCGCCAGTAGCCATGTCGCGCGCGCCGTCGTCCGGGGAAATGTCACCAAGCCGGTCGTTGTTATTAATCCATTCGCCAGTCATTAATTTTTATTATCAGCGACGTTTATTCCCCCATCACGGTCACAACAACGCTGCGGCTGCCTCCGTGATCACGATGTTCCCCTAAATAAATTCCCTGCCACGTTCCCAATTGTAATTGACCATCGCGAACTGGGATTAACACCCCTACACCAAATAATGATGCTTTCACATGTGCAGGCATGTCATCATTACCTTCGGCGTCGTGCGCGAAATAACGCGCGCCATCCGGAATTGATTCACGCGTCCAGCGTTCTAAATCGGTACGTACACTCGGATCAGCATTTTCATTAATACTGAGTGATGCCGAAGTGTGTTGGATAAACCCATGCCACAGACCAATACACACCTGACGTAAATAAGATGCGTGTCCGACTAATTCATCCGTCACCAAATGAAACCCACGCGGGCGAGCACGCAACGTGACCACCGTTTGAAACCAACTCATGGTTAGACGGTTTTCGCCACACGTGTCATCTTCACTGGCACGCCAATTGGGTACAGCATTAAGCCATGCGCTGACGTGCGAGATTCATCGTATTGATTCCGGCCATCGAAAATCGCTTTGCCACGCAGTTGTTGCGCGAGACGACGGAAGTCAGGTCGGCGGAACGGCCGCCATTCGGTCATCAAGCACAACACATCAGCGTTTTCAGTCGCGTCATAAGCATCATCCACATAAGTGATACGCGGCAATTCACCAAGAGCGCGTTGTGTCTCATGAGTCGCTTTGGGATCATAAGCACGTATCGTCGCGCCAGCTGAAATTAGCACTTTTATCAATTCTAATGCCGGTGATTCGCGCACGTCATCGGTATTCGGTTTAAATGCCAAGCCCCACATGGCAATCGTGAGCGATGCGATGGTTCGTCCATTCAAAGCACACCACGCTTGAAGTTTATGCAGCATCACGCTTTTCTGCCGCTGATTCACCGCATCTACTTGGACCAATAATTCGGCGTCATATCCCGCAATTTTAGCCGTATGCACGAGTGCGCGTACGTCCTTGGGAAAACACGAACCACCATAACCAACACCTGGATGTAAAAATTGTAGACCAATGCGTTGATCTGCCCCCACACCTAAACGCACTTGTCGCACATCTGCGCCGACCTTTTCACAGATATTAGAAATCTCGTTAATAAAGCTGATCTTCGTGGCTAACATCGCATTCGCTGCGTACTTGGTCATTTCAGCCGAGCGAATATCCATCGTGTAAAAACGCAGGCCATTGCGAATAAATGGCGCATATAACTCGTGCAATAGTTTACCCGCTTTATCATTTGCAATACCGACCACCACGCGGTCTGGCTTCATGAAATCTTCAACCGCCGATCCTTCTTTGAGAAATTCTGGATTACTAGCAACATCAAATTCAAACCGCAAACCACGCTTGGTTAATTCTTCAGACACCCATCCACGCACCCGATCGGCAGTTCCCACTGGCACGGTGCTTTTATTAACGACCACACAATATTCGGTGATATGACGTCCAATATCGCGCGCTGCTGATTCAACATAACGCAAATCCGCTTCACCACTGGCCGACATCGGCGTACCGACACAAATAAAAGCCAGTTCCGCCTGAGCCAGACCTTCGCCAGCTTTGGTGGAAAAACGCAGGCGATGCCCGTGGACATTTTCCTCGACTAATTCTTGTAATCCCGCTTCATAAATCGGAATCTCTCCACGATTTAATCGTTCTACCTTCATGACATCGACATCTACACAGATCACTTGATTACCCATTTCGGCAAAACAGGTCCCCGAAACCAACCCGACGTACCCGGTGCCAAAAATAGCAATGCGCATGATGAGCTTTTCCCAACAGTGATGAGGGCGCCAGTTGTGCGGATCATGACCGGTGATTCAAGATCCACCCAGCTTCGTGCTGAGTACAACTTGCTCTCCGCCCCATTTTGCTCTAAATCGCGCTTTCCAATCTGACCTTCTGGAGATGCCTCATGCGCTTTATCATTCCGACCCTCATCGCCCTCTGTGCCCAGGTGGCTGCCGTTGCAGCGGATCTTGTTCCCGTTGATGCCGTAGCTTTTGCCAAAGTGGTGGCCGCTGATGCCACCGTGCGAAAATTGGGTGGCGATATGAAATTTTTAGAGGGTCCCGCTTGGACAAACGCCAAAGGTGGATATTTGGTGTTTAGCGATATTCCCAGCAATCAAATTAAAAAATGGACTGCCGCTGACGGGGTCACGACGTTTCGTGAGCCGAGTGATAATTCCAACGGCAATCTTTTTGATACCGACGGTTCGATGGTGACTTGTCATCACAGCGCACGCGCACTCACCCGAACAAAAGCCGACGGAAGTATAGAAGTCTTAGTCAACGCCTTTGAAGGGAAAAAATTGAATTCACCAAATGATGTCGCCATTACCAAGGCTGGCATTATTTATTTCACCGATCCGTCGTATGGCGTGAAAGCTCCAGCGGTCAAAGAACAAGCGGGGCAATTTGTTTACCGTTTCGATCCCGCAACCAAAGCTATTACCGCCATTATCACCGATATTGATATGCCCAATGGCATTACGTTTTCACCAGATGAAAAAATACTCTACGTTGCTGACTCCGGCAAAACCAAAAGTATTTATGCGTACCCACTCAATGCCGATGGTTCGGTCGGTGCCGGTAAAGTCTTTACCAAACTTGATAAGGGTTCGCCCGACGGCATTCGCGTGGACACCGACGGGCGCGTTTGGAGCAGCGCTGGTGACGGCGTACGCGTTTATGCGGCAGATGGCGTGCTGTTAGGCACCATTACCATGCCACCATTACCAGGTAAAACCGCTGGAGAATCACCCGCGAATCTCTGTTTTGGCGGCAGCAATGGTAAAACATTATTTATCACCGCGCGTACATCGCTTTTTGCTATTGATGTTTTAGTTGGCGACGCCCACGCGCGATAATCATTACCAAAAAAATTACCTGCACCAAATCATTAAGGCTGAATTATGCTCACTCGCTCGCTCGTATCCCTTACCCTATATTCCCTGACGGTTGTGGGAACCGCCTACGCTGCCGATGAGGCCGCAACTGACTATTGGGTACGAGTCATGCCAGCCGCTTGGATGGTCGATTTTGATGGCAGCACCAACTACAACATAAATGGCGCTGGCAGTGGCGATCAGCAATTAAGTACGTTAGGTTTAGCGAACCAAGAAGTTGGCTTTGGTTTAGAAGCAGGATTTAAACTGCCGTTCTTAGTTTCGCTGCATGGCGGCGGCTTTATGCAGGAAACCGATGGTTCATTTAATACCGCTAGCTTTAATTATGGCGGTCAAAATTTCACCACGGGCACCAGCGAAGTAGAAATTTCAGACCTGTATTTAGAAGCGGACCTTCGTCTTTTAGATCTCGACGTTGCTGGTGTCGCATTTGGCCTCGGCTACCACTCGATGAACAATACCGTTAGCTTAAGCGGCAGTGGAACGAGCGCCACGCTTGATGAGGATTACCAATTTCCCGTGCTCGCTTTGCGTGGTCATGTAAACGTACCCGTATTATTGTCACTCGGCGCAGAAGCGAAAATCCATTGGATGGAAATGAGCTACATGGACAACAAAATTAGTCACCTTGATGCTGCCATACAAATCACTTGGATGCCGTGGAATATGCTGGGATTTATGGGCGGATATCGTTATCTCGACAGCAATATCACATTCAAAAGCCCCAATGGCATCAACGCCAGCGCCAAATTAGATTTATCTCTCGGTGGACCATTTTTGGGGATGATTGGAAAATTTTAAGGGGAGCAGTCGTAGCTATGCCAATATGCCGCGCATAAAACTTGAGATGAACAAGTCGCGCTAGCTACGCAACGCGCGGATAACAATTTCGGCCTGGGCGGTACGTTCGTCTGGTAGCATTAAACACACGCCACTCAAACGTTGACGCCAATGACCTAAAAAGCGCAGCACGCCTTTCGCGTCTTCATCTGGATCGGCAGACAAACGTCCTTTAAGACGGTCGGGTACCGACAGGCTGGGTAATTCATTATCAATTTCATCAGCCGTTGCGGCGTCTGGTAGCACTAATATTTCCGCAAATAAAGGAACACGTAAGTTCATCCCCGTCATGAGTGCGCGGAATTCACCTGGCTGATAGATTGGCTGTAAGGTTAAAAAATCCGCCGCCGCATACGTTTCAGTTACGCCAACGCTGCCTAACTGGTGTGCACGTGCAGAGGATAAGCGAACACCAACCGTGAATGCCGTTGGTTCCTCCAATCGCGTACCGGCTAAATCACGGCCATTATTTAATGATTTTACCAATCGCAGTACCGCTGCAGCTTCGCAGCCAACAGCTGACACATCAATTCGTGTTTCACTACTAAAGACACCATCGTCAATAATTACCGTACGAATGCCGACCAAGTGCGCATTGAGCAACATGTCCTGCGCCGCTGGCAAACTCGTATCCGCAGCAATTAAATCAAGAATAGCTGGCTTGCCGGTAGCGTCTTGCAAGTGGCGAAGTCGTGCCGGTAAACGAGCGCCTCGCTGAGC
>SYDV01000387.1 GCA_005801395.1 Planctomycetia bacterium
ACTGGCAGGCACCATTGCCTTTGAAGATTTTAGCAAAGTCGATCTGCGTGTCGCGCGCATTATTGCCGCAGTGGAAATTCCTAAGGCGAAGAAAATACTGCAACTTACCGTCACCCTTGGTGGCGAAGATCGTCGAACCGTATTTGCGGGCATTAAAACGGCTTATGGTGATCCAAGTAAATTAATTGGTCGACTCATTGTCATCGTTGCCAATTTGGCGGCTAAACCTATGAGCTTTGGCACCAGTGAAGGCATGGCGATTGCCGCGGGTCCTGGGGGCCAAGAAATTTTCTTGCTCAGTCCCGACAGCGGCGCGAAACCTGGGCAACGCATCCATTAATACTCATATTTCTGGAGGTTCTGTGCAACATCGCGTCATGATCGCCTGCCTGCTCACCATGGGTGCGCTGATTATTGGCTGCGGAAAAACCGTGCAAACAGCGCAACCACTACCGCCTGAATCCTGGGTTATTCCTGCCGGTGCTGCCGAATGGGTTTTTGTTGAGCGAGAATTACCACTCGAAGCGATTGACCCTGCGCAAATGATACTCCCTTATGGTGCAGGTAGTACGGGACGGTCATTAAAGCGAGAAAAAGATTCCGATCCCAAAACGGTTGTACGTTATCAAATAGTAAGCACCGCAGAAGCACTGACAGCCGATGACCGCTGCGAGTTAATTATTACCGGCTTTCAAGTGGTGCACCTGGACGGTTCTATCACTACGATCCCCGCGTCTGGCTATGTAATCGATAATAGCGATGATCGTCGAGGTTTTCGCGTTGAACTATCGCTACATAACCGCAAACAATTAGTGATTCCCGCCCATGCAACAGCCACGGTCATGTTTGCAGAACCCGTATCCGTGCGTTCCCGCTAATTGGCTTATTTTGTCTCGCTCAGTAATTGTTGACGTAATCTGGGAATAATATCGCGCAGTGCGCTAGCAAGATCGCCCTGATAAGTGCAACCAGCGGCCTGTCGATGGCCACCTCCACCAAAAGCTTGGGCAACGACTCCCACTTCGTAAGGCGGATTGGCGCGCATGCTGCAACGAACTGATTTTTTGTCCTTTGATTCGCGCAGCAAATAAGCGATCTGATTCCCCTGTAAACTGCGCGCGATTTCTACCAGATCGCCCCAATCTTCTGGTTCACCAACGGCCTTAATCGCATCCGCACTCAATACGATACCTGCAATGCGAGGTTCCTGCGCGTCGACGCTTAAATTTTCGATGCCCATTTTTTGAATCAATAAATCGTGCGGTTTTTTCGTATACGCCAGGAATCGATTAATGGCGGAGGCATCAATCCCCGCGTCGAGTAATTTTGCCGTCCAGCGAAAGGTGTGCGCCGTCGTATTACTATGCATGAAACGGCCGGTATCAAAAACGATGGTCGTATAAAGACACTCAGCTATACGCTTATCCAAAAGTACGCCCATCGCCTCTAACACTTGCTCAACCACAACGCCGGTACTTTCTGCATTGACGTCAACCACATTAATATCACCAAAACGCGTATTGGTAACGTGATGATCTAAATTGATAAGTGTGGTGCGCGCGACCTGAGCAACTAAGCCTAAACGTTCGATATCACCAGCATCACAACTAATGATAACATCAGCCTTGGCTGTCGCTGCGGCACTCGCAGCATCCTCAATGACTTGGATCTCTGCAAATCCAGGCAAAAAGGCGTACATCGACACCACTTTACTCGGACATAAAAATCTCACCTGTTTGCCCAGGCCACTTAAGGCATGAACTAAGGCCAGACCAGCACCGACCCCATCTCCATCAGGATTAATGTGAGTCGTGATAACGATGTTTTTTGCTGTTCGTAGGCACTCAATGGCAGCGCTATAGGTCATAAAACTCTCCTCAACTGGTATGACCTTGGAAGTCATGATTGTGTAGAATGCGAACTATCGTGAGGATGAAAGGGTGTCCAGCTATGATGCGCACTTTGCGCAAGTGCTGTTTGTGCAACACTTCGTTGCACTTTCACTCGCTTTCCCAGTAACCATTTCGAATTAGGGTGCCATCCTATGACCATAGATACTCGCGTTTTTGTTGCCGGCGAAAGCGCCGTCAGCTCTTCTCAAAATTTTACACGCCGTGCACGTAAATGCACAAAAATCGTCGCTACGATTGGGCCTGCGTGTAGTAGTGAAACCATTATGCGCCAATTATTTAAAGCCGGCATTAATGTCGCGCGTTTAAATATGAGTCACGGTGAACATGCTGACCACCTCGCCAATCTGCAAATGATTCGCCGCATTAGCCAGGAATTAGAACGCCCAGTCGCCGTATTGGCAGATCTGCAAGGCCCAAAAATTCGCACTGGTCGTTTAGTTGATAATAAGCCAGTTGAATGGCGTGTTGGAGACCAAGTCGTTATCACGGTCGCTGACTGTCCGGAAGGCACTGCCAAACGCGTTGGCACGACCTACGCCGGTTTAGCCCGCGATGTGGTTAAGGGAAATGTGCTATTAATCGATGATGGTCGCATGCGCGTTGAAGTCGATCACGTCGATGGCGATGATATCCATGGACTGGTTCTCGTTGGTGGTTGGTTGAAGAGCAATAAAGGCATCAATCTGCCTGGCGTATCCGTCAGCACACCATCAATGAGCGACAAGGATAAATCTGACCTAGCTTGGGCCATCGCGAATGATGTCGATTATATTGCGCTCAGCTTTGTGCGCACGGCACGCGATGTCCGTAATTTGAAAAGCCGTATCGCTGAATCCGGACGCAATATCCCTATTATCGCCAAAATTGAAAAACCAGAAGCCGTTGAACATATTGAAGAAATTCTATACGAAACTGATGGCATCATGGTCGCTCGCGGTGATCTTGGCATTGAAATTAGTACGCAACGATTACCCGTCGTGCAAAAAGATTTGATCTACAAAGCAAATCGCATGGGCAAATTGGTTATTACCGCCACGCAAATGCTTGAATCCATGATTGAAAGTCCGATTCCAACGCGCGCAGAATCGAGCGACGTTGCTAATGCCATTTTTGACGGCAGTGATGCCGTGATGTTGTCGGGCGAAACAGCGTATGGCAAATATCCCGTAGAAGCCGTGGCCGAAATGACGCGCATTGCCGTGGAAGCGGAAAAAAGTCCTTATATGGCCACGGTCAAACTCGACCGTACTAGCGCGCCATTTAATAATTTCGCTTTTGCCTTCAGCGGCGCCGCCGATCACCTGTCACGCGAATTAAATGCAAATGGTGTCATGGTTCTGAGTAACAGTATTGAAAAAGCGCTACTTTTATCCAAGCGTCGCGGCAAAGGTCCAATCGTTGCTTTATGTTACGATGAGCGCACATGGCGACAAATGAGTCTATTTTGGGGTATTACTCCGGTACTCATTCCTTTTATGGACAACCTGCAAGATCAGGTGGAAAAAGCGACTGAGGAATGTCTCCGCTTCAAAATATTTGACGAAGGCGACACCATCGTCGTTATCAGCGGCATTTCCGCCAACGGTGGGAATACCATCAAGGTTTATCAAATCTAAGCGCGCATGACCTAATCGTGGTGATAGGTAACCACTGAGATAAATAACCAA
>SYDV01000388.1 GCA_005801395.1 Planctomycetia bacterium
GAGCTCGTGTGGTGGTTCTTAGACCAAGGAAGGTGTGTGTGGCACTTAATCACGTAAAGATTTGTCGCTGAGCGGTATTAGTGTTTCTCGTGCTAAGGTTTACCCTGTTCGTGATCAATAGCGGCAGGATACGACGTCACCTTCATCGTGACCAATCGTTATCTGAACGCGGTTATCTCTTTCATCAGTTAGTGAGGATTCTTTATGTCGTTCGTGCGCGTCTTAATTCCAACGATGTTTGCTGCCAGCGGCTTATTGTCCGCTGCTGATGACCTGCGCGTCTTGGTCTTCAGTAAAACCAAAGGTTTTCGCCATGACTCAATTGAAACGGGTGTTGCCGCGTTCAAGGAGCTGGGCAAAGAAAGTGGTTTTGCCGTTGATGCGAGTGAAGACTCCGCGTTATTTAATGATGACACATTGTTAAAATACCGCGCAGTCGTGTGGCTGAATACCACGGGTGATGTGTTAGACGATTCCCAGCAAGGTGCCTTTGAACGTTTTATTAAAGCTGGCGGTGGGTATATGGGTGTTCACTCTGCGTCGGACACGGAATACGATTGGGCATGGTACGGTAAAATGGTCGGCGCGTACTTTAAGAGCCATCCACAAATCCAAGAGGCCAAGCTTAATGTTCTAGATAAGAAACACGGCTCGACGGCGCATTTGTCGGATGTTTGGCGTCGCAAGGATGAATGGTATACGTTTCGCAAATCGCCCGAAGGCGTTCAGGTATTAATTGATATTGATAAAAATAGTTATGAAGGCGGAAACATCAGCGCGAATCAGCCGATGTGCTGGTATCATTCGTATGATGGTGGACGCGCATTTTACACCGCTGGTGGACACACCAAAGAAAGTTACAGCGAGCCGGATTTTCGAAAGCATCTGATTGGCGGTATGACATATGCGATCGGTGATAAACCACTCGATTACAGCAAAGCACCACCGCAAGAAAACCGTTTTGAAAAAGTGGTTATTTCGCGCGAGATGCAAGACCCGATGCAATTTACCATCCTAGGTGATGGTCGCATCGTGGTGGTGGATCGTATGGGAACGGTTCACGTTATTCGTAAAGACGGCACCAGCGTCGCGACTGAAGTTCCTATTTATGCCGTTGAAAAAGGTCCGAATTGGGAAGACGGCATGATTGGCGTCGCGGCAGATCCAGATTTCGCGACGAATCCCTACGTCTATATTTTACATGCGGTTAAAGGTGATGTACCTAAAGAAGCGTTAATGCGTTACGCATTTGCTGGCGATAAAATTGATATCGCTTCTGGCAAAGTGGTGATGGAGATCCCAAATTGCCGTACGATTATTGGTCATTGCGGTGGTGGCATGAGTTTTGGTCCCGATCGCACGCTATTTATTTCGACCGGCGACAACACCACGCCCTTTGTTAGTGATGGATTTTCACCCCTTGATCATCGTACTGAAGGTACCGATGCGCGTGCGACTTCGGCTAATACGAATGATCTGCGCGGAAAAATCTTGCGCATCCGTATTAAAACGGATGGCACGTATGAAATTCCTTCGGGTAATTTGTTTGCCCCTGGTACGGCGAATACTCGTCCTGAAATTTATGTCATGGGTTGTCGCAATCCATTTCGTCATCACTTCGATCCGGTGACGGGTTGGTTATTATGGGGTGAAGTTGGTCCGGACTCTGGTAAAGATGGAGATCGTGGTCCTCGTGGTCATGATGAATTTAATCGGGCAAAAGGCCCAGGCTTTTTCGGCTGGCCGTTGATGGTCGGCGATCACAAAACCTACGCTGATTACGATTTTGCAACCAAGAAAGTGGGCGAAAAGTTCGATCCAGCGAAGCCGGTTAATAATAGTCCGCGTAATTCCGGCATTAAAGAATTACCACCGGCACAAAAACCGCTGATGTGGTACCCAGGTTCGGTATCAGAGGAATTCCCTGAACTCGGCCAAGGTGGTCGCTGTGCCATGGGCGGTCCGCTGTATCGTTTTAATAAAGCGACGGCGACAGAAGACACTTTCCCTGCCTATTACGAAGGCAAATGGTTTATTTACGAATGGATGCGCCAATGGGTGAAAGTGGTCAGTTTTGATAAAGATGGAAATAAAACATCGGTCGAAAATTTTGCTCCTAACATCACCTTCAAGAAACCAATGGATATGAAGTTCGGTCCTGATGGCGCGTTATACGTTTTGGAATATGGCACGAATTGGAGTAAAAATACGGACTCGCAATTAGTGAAAGTGGTTTATGCAGCTGGTAATCGTACGCCGGTAGCCATGGCTACGGCGGATAAATATGTTGGCAAAGATCCTTTGACCGTTCGTTTTAGTAGTGAAGGCACCGTTGATAAAGATCCAGGCGATAAACTGACCTACGCTTGGGATTTTGCCGGTAAAGGTTCATCAACGGAAGCCAATCCAACCTTTAGTTTTAAAGAACCGGGCGTTCATAGCGTGACGCTCACGGTTACCGACCAAGGTGGTAAAAAATCCACTACCGGTTTACCCATTCGCGTGGGTAATGATGAGCCTGTGGTTACTATGGTTGAGCCCAAAGCAGGATCATTTTTCTCATGGGGAAAACCACTGGCGTACAAAATTGAGGTCAGCGACAGTGAAGATGGCTCGACCGCCGCGGGCAATTTAAATGCGATGCGGATTATGGTTACGGCTAATTATCAGGACGGTGCACCTGTTGCCGCCGTAAGTGGTCATCAAGAAGCACCGGTATTAACCGGCGGTAATAATAAAGGACGCGCATTGGTAGCTGGTAGCGATTGCCTAGCCTGTCATCAAATGCAAGTGCAGTCGGTTGGCCCAGCATTTATGGCAATTTCGACCAAATATCATAAGCAAAATGTACGTGATACCTTGGCAACGAAAATTGTCGCGGGTGGCGCAGGGGTTTGGGGACCTATTCCCATGGTGCCACATCCACAGCATAGTTTGGAAGTCGCGAAAGAGATGGCGAATTGGATTTTATCCCTTGCTGATGCTCCAGCACCAGCAACCGGCGCAACCGGATCACTGACCACGATAGCAAAACCAGATAAAAATGATCGTGGTGTTTATGTGGTTACGGCAAGTTACACCGACATGGGCGGAAAGGGACAGCCAGCATTAACCGGACAAGCGACGACCACGTTGCGTTCACGTTTTGTTAAAGCGGTCACGTGTACGACTAATAAAGGAGCGCAGGAAGAAGACTGCAAAGATGATAATGGTCGGGATTTTGGCTACATTGATCACGGCGATCATATTAGTTTTGCTGGAATAAATCTGAATGGCACCAAAGCCATTGCAGCTCGTACGGCGAGCGGTGGAACTGGGGGACTCATTGAAGTGCGTGCGGGATCGCCGGAGGGCAAAATAGTCGCGACCATCACCGTTGTACCGACTGGTGATTGGCAAAAATGGTCGACTACGGAATCGGCACCCGTCATTGACCCAGGTGGTATTAATGAATTATTCTTTGTCTTCAAATCTAAGAGCGGCAGTGGTGGTGGGTTATTTAATCTGAATTGGTTACACTTTATCGAATAAAGCCGGAATTAGTTTTTAATTTACGTTCGATGTCTGATGTCTGATGTCCGAAGTCTGAATTGACCCTGGGCGAGTGTGATGCCTCGCCTTTGGTGCTTTTGGTTTTACTCAATACACCAAACTTCCTGGGCATCGACGTCAGGTGCGTTTATTGGGCGTTTAGCTGCCTTAGGATGTTTTACGGATGAAATGCCGGAAAGTCCGACTCGACATTATTCTGCCGGGTTGGTAAGGCTTGCAGCATTCCGTCTGATCAACGAATTGTGTTGCGCTAACGATTTCGTTAATCGGCTCGTTTTTTCTTCACCAACAGGACTTTGACTTATGTCAGTTGCTACGCTTACGAGAATAATATTAGTAGTGGCACTAGCTGCGTTTGCACGATCTGGATTTGCGGCAGAGGGAAAACGCCCAAACATTCTTTTCATCTATGCCGATGATCAGTCGTATAAAACGGTCAGTTGTTATCCTGAAGCGCCTAAATGGGTGAAAACGCCAAATATTGATGCGCTGGCAGCGACCGGCGTACGTTTTGAACGTTCGTATTTAGGTGCTTGGTGCATGCCATCACGCGCTTCCATGTTGACTGGTCGCCTACAACACGGCGTCGAATCGATGCGTATGGAAGGTGAATATCCCGGTTCTGTTTATGATGCGAAACAAACGCCATTTTTTCCCTCTGTGATGCGAGCACAGGGTTACCACACGGCGCAAATTGGTAAGTGGCATACCGGAGTTGATTCGGGTTTTGGTCGTGACTGGGATCATCAGATTGTGTGGAATCGTCCGAAATATCCCGCGAATGCTGGGGCTTATTTTTATGGACAGCAATTAGAACGAGATGGCGTTGTTTTACCTGAACTTGAACAGGGTTATTCGACTGATAATTATACCAAATGGGCCATTGATTATCTGAAGCAACGCCAAAAAGATCCAGGGAAGCCTTGGTATTTATGGCTATGTTACGGTGCAATCCATGGGCCTACGACGCCGGCGGATCGAGATAAAGGTTCTTATGCGGGAAATGTGGCAAAATTGCCAGCTGACGTATTTGGTCCGCGTTTGGATAAACCAAAATATTTGGATGTGATACAATCTTGGGTTCCTGGACCGAACGGCGAACCGATATTGCAAGATGCTCGCAAAGCGCAGGGAAATTTTGATCAACGAAAATCGGGGCTAACATTACAGGCGTGGATTCAACAAATGAATGAATGTGCCCGTGCGATCGATGACGGTGTTGGTCAATTAATGGAAGCGTTGCGCGCAACGGGCCAACTGGAAAATACGTTAGTGGTTTATTCGGCTGATCAGGGTTACGCGATGGGCGAACACGGCATCAATGCGAAAATTGCTCCTTATGACGGCAGCATTTCTTCACCATTGATCGTTAGTTATCCTGGAGTGGCCAAAGTTGGTACGGTGTGCTCGC
>SYDV01000389.1 GCA_005801395.1 Planctomycetia bacterium
AAAAATGGGCTCCATCAACGCTGAATTAGCTTATGACATTCATTCAGGTTCGACGGCCTATCTCGGCGGACCAGCTGTTGCCGCCGCCAACTTAGGCGGAGACGTCCTCCTGGCTGGCATCAACGCAACGCTCAAACCAGTCAGTATCCTGACCCTGGGCGCTGAGTTCATGTACTTAACCGTTGGTGAATCAGAAAACTTCAATGGCGTAAGTCAGAATGATGGCATCGACCGTATGCAGGGCTTATTGTTGGCCAATGTTGCCATCGAAAAAGCACCTGTCCCTATGTCGGTTAGTGCCTTGTTCCAATTCGTCAGCATTGATCATGATGCCGTCGCATTGACCGAAACCGAAGAACGCATGTATGTCGGTGTCGCATTGCTCACCAATCCATTAACGACCACCAATTTCGGATTAAACTTCGAAGTCGGTTTCTTTGATGAATCGGGCATGGGCGGCTCAACCGGCACTGGCCACGAAGAAGATGGCGTGACCGTCGCTGTTGAAGGCCTCGTCGCCTTCTAATAATTCCTGTCCCTCGTGATGTGAATCTAGCCCCCTCGGTTTTGCCGAGGGGGCTTTTTTATTGGTGTTATAGAGCACAGCATTTGTCGTAAATTGACACTCATTTGTTGGCAAACCTAGCAAAGCAGTCCATTTGCTTTATTATTGATCAGACGTTCTGATGAATGGGTTACTAGGTATGCATTAGTGGGTATTTAGCCTCCTTAAAATACGCTTTTTACTCGGCATCACCCTTGCTTAGGGATTAACCCCAGCCGTTGGCCTCACGCAGACCAATGCTTTCCCATCTCGGGACTGGGACATCCCCCAGCCGATTTTCGGCTATTCACCTCGGAGACGACTCAATGACCTCGCCCTCTTCCGCGCTCAGCATGTTGCTGCGCACCACTGCAACTGGCGTCCTCGCCACGCTTGCCTCCCTCACCAATCTGACCGCGGCAGACACCGTAAAAATCGGCGTCCTTCACTCGCTGTCCGGCACCATGGCTATTTCTGAAATCTCCTGCAAAGACGGTACGTTATTGGCGGTCAAAGAAATCAATGCCGCTGGCGGCGTACTCGGAAAAATGATCGAACCAGTGGTCGTCGATCCGGCTTCAAATTGGGATTTATTCGCGGAAAAAGCAAAACAATTAGTCACGCAAGATAAAGTGGCTGTCACTTTCGGCTGCTGGACCTCGGTCAGCCGTAAATCCGTGCTCCCAGTTTACGAATCCAACAACGCGCTGTTGTTCTACCCCGTGCAATACGAAGGCGAAGAACAGTCATTAAACGTATTTTACACCGCTGCGTCACCGAACCAACAATTGGTTCCCGCCGCTGAATATTTAATGAGCCCCGAAGGCGGTGGCTGTAAGAAATTCTATTTACTCGGCACTGACTACGTGTTCCCACGTACCGCCAACAAAGTGCTCAAAGCCTTCTTGATGGCCAAAGGTGTTCCCGAATCCAACATCATGGAAGATTACACCCCGTTCAGTCATAAGGATTACCAAACCATCGTCGGAAAAATTAAAGCCTTCGCTGCTGGCGGCGGCGCTTGCGTTTTATCCACCATCAACGGCGACTCAAACGTGCCATTCTACAAAGAGTTCGCCAACCAAGGCCTGACGTCCGCTGAATGTCCAGTAATGGCGTTCTCGGTTGCTGAAGACGAATTGCGTGCCATGGACGTTCCTCCATTAGTTGGCCATTTAGCTGCGTGGAATTATTTCCAATCCATCGATACTCCAGCGAACAAGAAATTTATCGCCGCCTTTAAAGCTGAATACGGCAAAGACCGTGTCGTTGATGATCCCATCGAAGCCGCTTATTTTGGCGTCTACGTGTGGAAAATGGCCTGCGAAAAAGCAAAATCGTTTGAAGTTGATAAAGTTCGCGCCGAAATCTACGGCCTCGAATTCGACGCTCCAGGTGGCAAAAAGAAAATGGACCTGCGTAATCAACACACGTACAAGCCAGTTTATATCGGTGAAATATTAAAAGATGGCCAATTCAAGATCGTGTGGCAATCCAAGGGTTTAGTCAAACCTGACAGCTACTCCGAATACCTGTGGCCAAAAGGTCCGTTCCCAAAATGGACCGGTGGCCCGGTTGCTAAGTAATTAATTTCGCTCTGCGCTTCGTGTGGAAAGCGCAGAGCCAGGTGAGCCCCGTCGTGCAAGCAGCGGGGCTCATTTGTTGTCGTGGTACTTTGGTTGTCGTTTAGACAGGATTCTCACCGTAGTAATGAGTGTCTTAATGACTCGTCAGTTTTCCCCTTCTGTTATACTACGTCATGCCATCGGAGATTTCGTGTCCGCCATTCGACCCCCTCCACGTCCTCTTACGATTATTCGACTTTTATTCACATATTGTATTATGTCCCTGTTTTGTCTCTGTAGCCAAACCGCTGAGCCCACAACGCCTACGCCGTCAGATACGGCATTGCTCGCCACCATGGCTGAGCTGACCGTTGAAGATGCAGCGATTCGTAAAGCCGCGATCACCGCGCTGGGGCAAAGCCGTGACATTCGCCTGATTCCTTTTTTGACTGATTTTTCACAAGGGTCGGTCATTCGCATCAATGACGTTCTCGCGGTTGGTCCAGAATCACGGTTGGTTGATGACGTTAAAATAATCGATTTATTACATCCACTCACCCGCCATCCCATTGAACACAATGGCAAACCGTGGGCGCTTCCCGCTGATGAACTTAAATCACAAACCTTCGCCGCGAGTCGCGTCGAGCGTAAATTAGTGCTTGATACCATTACGCTTCTGCGGCTTTTTGATCCACAACGTGAACAACGTCTCATCGCCGTGCTCAAAGCTGGTGATACTGGCGGCGAAGCCAATCTCTCCGGCTTAAAATTATTACAGGAAACCGAGCGCGATGAGCGTATTCGCCGCGCTTTACGTGAAAGCATCGCGCTGATCACTATCACGCTAGCGGATCAAGATATTCGCCTCGCCGCAGCCAAAACGCTTGGCGAAATCGCTTCCGCCCGCGCACTGCCTCGGCTCAAAGAACAAATTAAATTACTGGATGAATCAAAGCCAAACGATGCGGCGATGCTGATCGCTTGTCGTGAATCCATTGGCGCCATCGAACGTTGGCAAACCGCAGCCCGAGGTATTGGATATGTTTTTAGTGGACTGTCGCTTGGCTCGGTGCTGGTCATCATGGCGCTTGGGCTATCCATTATATTCGGCCTCATGGGCGTCATTAATATGGCACATGGGGAAATGTTAATGATCGGTGCTTATGCGACTTTTTTAACCCAGGAAGGTTTTAATTGGGCGATTAATCAGGGTGTTTTTCCCGCATGGTCTTTAGGCATCTATTTCCTCGTGGCCATTCCCATGGCCATGCTGATCGCCGGACTCGTTGGTTTACTGTTAGAATGGGCGATCATTCGTCACTTATACGGTCGCCCGTTGGAGACTTTGCTCGCTACCTTTGGCGTCTCGTTCATTTTAATTCAATCGGTGCGTTTACTGTTTGGTAATAATATTGCCGTAAATAATCCGAGTTGGCTGCAAGGCGGATGGGAAGTTGCGACCGATGTTATTTTTCCGTATAATCGCCTGTTTATCATCGTATTCTGCGCCGTGATTGTTACCGGCATGTATCTGTTAATCGCTAAAACACGTTTAGGTTTATTGCTGCGCGCAACCACGCAAAACCGCACGATGGCGGCATCATTGGGCGTCAATACCAGACGCATTGACGGCCTCACCTTCGCGCTCGGATCTGGCATTGCAGGCATGGCTGGCTGTGCTCTCACCCTTATTAGTAATATTACCCCAGACATGGGCCAGAGCGTGATCGTTGATTCATTTATGGTCGTGGTTGCTGGTGGCGTCGGTAAATTGGCTGGTGCGATTATCGCCGGCGTTGGCCTGGGCTGTTTTACCAAAACCATGGAACCGATGTTTGGTGCGGTGTGGGGACAAGTCTTAATGTTAGTCGCTGTCGTGGTATTTTTGCAATGGAAACCGTCGGGCTTATTCCCGGCGAAGGGGCGACATGCGGATGCTTAATTCGTCCGACGTCCGAGGTCCGACGTCCGTCGTCCCACCACACCACGCCACTTACTTGGCATCACATTTTTCGAGTCGCCAATGATGACTTCAGTAACAAATGACATCGGACATCGGACATCGGACATCGGACCGCTGTCGACAGCCCACCGCCTAGTGACAAAATCAAGTCTATGGCTGACATTTGCATTTTTTGCTCTAGCTGTGCCACTGGGTTACGCGGTTGGCTGGATTGATATTACCACGGTCAATCAATTCGGTCGTTATTTGTGCATCGCTTTAGTTGCGTTGGGACTCGATTTAATCTGGGGCTATACCGGAATTTTAAGTCTCTGTCAGATGATGTTTTTTACCCTTGGAGGATATTGCATCGGCATGCACCTAGCGATGAAGGGACCATTACAAGGCGATGGCATTCCGACGGCTTTATTCGTCGTGTCCTCGCAAGTTAGCGGCATGAAATTGCCATGGTTTTGGCAACCATTCGATAGCGTGTGGTTGTCGATCATGGCGGTGTTTGTTATCCCAGGGCTCTTTGCCTACATTTACGGCTGGTTGGCATTTCGTAGTCGTGTACGTGGGGTTTATTTTTCCATTATTACTCAGGCAACCACGGTCGCCGCGACGCAAGTATTCCGTCTCAATGATATGCAATTATGTGGCACCAATGGCCTCACCAACTTCGTCACTATATTTGGTTTCCCGCTTAATGACTCCTCCACCAAGATTGGCCTGTATTTAGCTTCCGTTGCGGCACTGACCGGCGGATATTTATTCTGTCGTTTTTTGGTCAATTCTCGCGCTGGTCGTATTTTAATCGCGGTACGAGATAGCGAATCGCGTCTACGCTTCGCCGGTTATCAACCCATCTATTACAAGGCCTTTGCTTTTGCGGTTGCAGCCGTGCTTGGCGCCGTCGGCGGAATGCTCTATACGCCACAAAACGGCATTATTACGCCGTTTAAAATGAACCCGGAAGAATCGATTTATATCGTGGCGATGGTCGCATTAGGTGGACGCGGGACGCTGACTGGCGCAATACTCGGCAGCCTGATTTTTAGCTTCGCCTATTCTTGGTTATCGTCCATGTTTGCCGATTGGTGGCTTATCATCCTCGGTTCATTATTTGTCTTTGTCATTTTAGTGATGCCTGATGGCCTAGTAGGCGCTTGGCGTCGCTTAGGAATCTGGCTCAGTAAACCAAACCAAACGCAATTATCCGGTGGGAGCACGCCATGACCACCAACACAACCAGTCATCCGGCAACCGCGCAAATCAAGCACGAAAGCCTGTACCCAGAAGGTAAGCAAGATTTAATCCAAGTAGAAAATGTCACCGTCGTGTTTGATGGGTTTAAAGCTTTAGATATTCACCTATTTGGTGTTGATAAAAATGAACTACGCGTGGTTATTGGGCCAAATTGAGCGGGAAAAACCACGTTATGCGATGTCATCAGCGGAAAAACTCCGGTGACTAGCGGCCGCGTGGTGTTCGACAACGTTGATATTACTGACTATCGTGAAACAGATATCGCGGCATTAGGGGTCGGACGAAAATTCCAAACGCCAACGGTGTTTGATAGCTTGACCGTCTATCAAAATATGGAATTAGCCCTGCCCAAGCGCTGGAAAGTGTGGCAAAACTTTTTTGGTCATGAAACCGCGCAAGAGCGCGAAGAGATTCATCATTTATTAGAACGCGTGCATTTAATTGAAGTCCGTGATCTTCCCGCAAAATCACTCAGTCACGGCCAACGCCAATGGCTGGAAATCAGTATGCTCATGGTTTCTCGTCCGAAATTATTATTAGTCGACGAACCTGCTGCCGGACTAACTGACAAAGAAACGGCGCTCACGGCAGAATTACTCAATGAATTAAAAGGCAGTCACACCATTATGGTGATCGAACACGACATGGAATTCGTACGTCAACTCGCCAGCCGCGTCACGGTGCTCTGCGAAGGGAAAATCCTGGCCGACGGTCCACTCGATAAAGTCCAAGCCGATGCCAAAGTAATTGAAGCGTATTTGGGACGTGGGAAGGAGAGGAAATGAATTTAATAGGTCCGACGTCCGATGTCCGATGTCCGACGTCGTGTCAAAACCACCGCTGCATCCCCACCCTTTCGCTTCATGATGTAGAGATATCGGACATCGGACATCGGACATCGGACATCTTATGCTAACCATCTCCAACCTCCACTATTCCTACGGTTCAGTGCGGGCGCTCAACGGCGTATCGATGGAATTTAAACCTGGGGAAATTACCTGTGTCATGGGACGTAACGGTGTGGGTAAAACCACCCTCATGCGCACCATTATGGGCACCTATCGCGCCAGTGCCGGAAGTATTAAGCATGATCTCGTTGATATGACGCCATTGCCGGCGCACCGACGGGCTAAAAATGGTTTGGCGTTAGTGCCACAAGGTCGGGATATTTTTCCCAAATTAACCGTGGCAGATAATTTATCCGTTGGACTAGAGGCGCGCACGGATGGTCTCAGAACTATTCCCGACGATTTGTATAAAATGTTCCCTATTCTGAAAACCTTTGCCAATCGCATGGGTGGGGATTTATCCGGCGGCCAACAACAACAACTTGCGATTGCCCGCGCCTTAGCCGGAAATCCACAGGTCTTGCTGTTGGATGAACCAACCGAAGGTATTCAGCCCAATATTATTCAAGAGATTGGCGTAGTGTTACGCAAACTCGTGAGCGAACGAAACATGACCGTGGTGTTAGTTGAGCAATACCTCGACTTCGTTAAAGAATTCGGCTCGCGCTTCTACATTATGAATCGCGGACAAGTCGTCGCTGACGGCGCATGTAGCGAACTCAGCGATGCGCATGTGAGCGAACATCTGAGCGTGTGATCGTGTCGGGCCTGTCTCCCCCACTGATCAGCGGCAACCACGCTGGATTAGAGCACCCTGCGCGCATGTCCGTACTGTTGCCGAATAGTGAAACGAGATCGACTATCAACGATAAGCCTGGTGCTGGCAGCGGCCAATTGGTGGTATCGTTTGTTGATGGACAGTCATCTGCGACGCTCATCCATGCGCAATCACCGCTTAAACTATTAGTGCCGACCTCACGTGGACCATCTGTGTCAGCGTTTACCTCGACTTTTGGTGGCGGTTTAGTCGCTGGCGATCGCATCACACTGCACATCCAGGTCGCAACAAAATCCACGCTTGCCATTGGTACTCAGTCCTCAACTAAGGTTTTTCGTTGTGATAATGGCTTGATAGCGCAACAACAATTGACGGCGGCGGTTCACGATGGTGCGCTGCTAGGATTATTACCTGATCCGGTCACGTGTTTTGCTGGCAGTCGTTACTGCCAACGGCAAACCATTGAATTATCTGCCACGGGTTCGTTATTGTTAATTGATCCGCTGACTAGCGGCCGCGCTGCGCGCGATGAACGCTGGGCATTTCATCAATACGAAAGCCACAATGGTGTTACCCGCGCCGGACGCCGACTCGCTGTTGATGCAACCCGTTTAGAAGCGCGAGCAGGTTCACCAATTGCCCAGCGTATGGGACGATTTCAGGCGATAGCGAGCGTGCTTTTGCTGGGACCACGCTGCGCAAGCTACGCCGCCGCGCTATTGGCCTGGCATAATAAACAAACACTCAATCCACAGGCCGATTTATTGGTGAGTGCCAGCCCGATCGCTGACGGCGTGCTGTTGCGCCTGGGAGCGAATGGATACGACGTGCTTGACCAATTTCTGCGCCATCACCTTGGCCCAACCGTGACTGAGTTATTTGGCGATCATTGGCAGCGTAAACCGTGAGGAAACTATGCATCTGAGTCCACGTGAACTTGATAAATTACAACTGCACCAAGTTGGTTGCTTAGCGCAAAAGCGTCTCGCCCGTGGTGTGCGGTTAAATCACCCGGAAGCCATTGGTTTAATTGCGACGGTGATTTTAGAGTTTATTCGCGATGGCAATAAATCGGTCGCACAATTAATGACGCTCGGGCAACAATTACTTGGCCGCCGCCAAGTGATGCCCGGCGTGCCCGATATGGTCAGCGAAGTTCAAGTCGAAGGCACGTTTGCTGATGGCACCAAATTAGTCACCATTCATCATCCAATAGCCGCTGAACACGGTGATTTGTCACTCGCTTTGTATGGCAGCTTTTTACCGGTGCCTGAATTATCTTTATTTAGTCCGGAGGTCTTTAAGGGTCCGGAAGTCCGGGAGTCCGGGAGTCCGGAAGTCGACGGCCTTGAGCCGGGGGCAGTGGTGGTTGGTGAAGAAAATATTGTCATTAATGCGAATCGACCGACGTTGATTTTATCCGTGACGAATTTGGCTGATCGGCCCATTCAGGTTGGTAGTCATTATCATTTTATTGAAACCAATCCTTATCTGCGCTTTGATCGAGCAAAATCTTATGGGAAACGTTTAGATATTATTGCTGGTACGGCG